>JAZOSV010000062.1:0-11060 GCA_045657345.1 Mycoplasma sp.
ACAAAAATAAAATTTTGATCATTTAATAACTAAAAAATAAAAATACTCTTAGCCAACAAACCAAGAGTACTTTAATGCATCAACAATTTTAATATGATATATTAATATTAGTGTTGCACTTTATATTTCATTTTAGAAAAAATCTCCTCATAAAAGGAGATTATTTTATATTGGCGCCCCATTCAGGATTTGAACCCGAATCCTTTGATCCGAAGTCAAGAGCTCTATCCAATTGAGCTAATGGAGCATTATTAATTATATATTGATTTAGACTGAAAATTAAACTATACTATAAACAATGACAACAATTATTTTTTTGCATGGTTGATTTTCTGACTGTAATGCACTAAATTGCATTAAGCCTATATGTGAAGAAATGAATTATAACTTCTATAGTTTTGACTTACCTTTTCATGGAAAGCAAAAGAATGTGAATCCAAATATTAAAGTAGATTTAAATTATATTTGTAATTATGCCATTAATAAAATCATCAAAATTAAAGATCAAGATATCATTCTTGTAGGGCACTCTTTTGGTGGACTGGTAGCCTTAATTTTATCTCAATTTCTACCTACCATTAAAAAGGTTATTTTAATCAATCCATTAACACCTGTTATTTTAAAAAATCATGACTTATGAAATCATCTTAAAAAAATAAAGGTAAAAGATTTTCTAAATAAAAAGAGTATTGATGTTATTAAGAGTAAGAAAAATGAAAATCATTTGAATAAAATTACTAAATCATTAATAGTCCTACATAATATTATTAAAAATGATTTACAACATTCATATCAAAATATAGAGATTAATAAAAATATTAACTATTTTTTAATTCAAGGAGAAAATGATTTTTTAATTAACTCTAAAGATAGCAGGAGAGAGCTGAGAAAAAAAATAAGTAATCTTCATGTTTTTGAAATTAAAGATGCAAAACATAGTCCTCATTTACATTATGAAAAAGAATTTAATTATTATTTTAAATTAATACTCAATACTTAATTAAAGCTTTCTTTTCGCTTTAATGCTTTATGATTAGCTATAATTGTTCTTTTATTAAACGGTGGTTTAAAGGAAATTTCTAACATATCATTTTTAATGCCAATGATAATTCCCTCTTGAAAAAAAGTATGAATTACTCTATCACCTATTTTAAACTTACTAACATCATTTATTTCATTATAATTATTCTGATAGTTAGTTTTTTGCTTTGAATCATATCAATCATCATTGGTTTTAGATAAATTAATTAATCTAGTATTATCAGTATCAATAAATGAATTATTTATTTCTCCTATAAATCGACTAGGGATATTTGGTGTGGAAT
Source organism: Mycoplasma sp. (assembly GCA_045657345.1). Lineage (GTDB taxonomy): Bacteria > Bacillota_I > Bacilli_A > Mycoplasmatales > Mycoplasmoidaceae > Mycoplasma_L. Next base: position 1,326 of record JAZOSV010000062.1, read on the forward strand.
TCATAAAATTAATTCCACCAAAACTAGAAATATATAATTCATCTTTAGCTCGAGTTAGTGCAACATAAGCTACTCTTCTCTCTTCTTCTAATCCATTTGGGGCATAGATACTTTTATTAGATGGGAAAATTCCATCATTAAAACCAATTAAAAAAATACATTTAAATTCTAGACCTTTTGACATATGCACAGTCATTAATGAAATATTATCTTGATTGGCATTTTCTTTTTCTGAATATAGTGATACTTCTTGTAAATAATCGTTTATATTATTCTTAGGATAATCTTGTTCATATTGGACAATTGAACTAATTAATTCTTCAATATTTTTAATCCGGTATTCTTCATTAATTGCTTTTAGATAATCAAATAAACATGTAGCTTCAACTACTCTTAAAACAGCTTTCGATAATAGACTACATAAACTAATTTCATTAATTAAATTAATAAAAGATCTAATATTTTTTTTAGCTACTGAAGAAATTTCATCAACATCTTCTATTTTATTTAATGCTTGAAAGAAATTTAGATGATTAACATCTGCAAATTTTTGAATATTATCAATTGTGTTCTGTCCGATGTTCCTTTTTGGTATATTGATAATCCTTTTAAGTGATAAATCATCTCTTAAAAATGCTGCTTTTAAATATGCTAAAACATCTTTTACTTCCTTTCGTTGATAAAATTTAACACCACCATAAATAGTATATGGCAAATTATTTATCATCAATTCTTGTTCAATATTTCTTGATAAGTAGTTTGATCTGTACAAAATACAAATATCTTTTAGACAAACCTTTTTTTCCTGTAATTTTAATATCTTATTTATTACTCACTTGGATTCTATATCTTGATTTACAGCATTAAAAAAAATAGGCTTAAAAACTCCATCTCTAATTGCTTTTAATTCCTTTTTGTACTTATTTTTATTATTCTTAATCAATTCATTAGATACATTAAGAATCGATTGTAATGAACGATAATTAGTATCTAAAATAATAACTTTAGAATTTGGGAATGTTGACTCAAAACTATTAATAATTTCTTCATTTGCTCCTCTTCAAGTATAAATCATTTGATCTGGATCGCCAACTGCAAAAATATTTTGACTTTGGCTAACTAAACATTTAAGTAACTCATATTGTTTATCATTCGTATCTTGAAATTCATCAATTAAAACATATTCAAAATACTTAGACCATTTTTGATAAATTTCTGGAAAATCACTCAATAATTTATTAGTTAATATTAGTAAATCATCAAAATCTAACAGGTTGTCATTTTCACATTTTTGATTATATAAGGTATATAGATTATATTTTCTTGAACAATCAAGGTTGTTGTTAATTGATAGAAGCTTTCAATTTTTTTCATTAAAAACATCTTTCTTACTAAAATTATTATTTTTTACTTTCTGAATAAAATTTAATACAGATTTATATTTTAAATCCTTAACACTAATATTATTTTGTTTGTAATATTCTCTCAATATTTCTATTTGATCTTCTTCATCAATAACCAAGAAATCACATCTTCGCTTTAGATAAGCAATATCTTGTTTGAGAATTTTTAGGCAGACACTATGAAATGTTCCAATTCATTCTATTTTAGTAGTCTTATCATTTGCAAATATTCTATTTCTAATTTCTTGAGCTGCTTTATTTGTAAAAGTAATTGCCAAAATTTTATTTGGTTTTATTTGATAATGTTCAATTAAATAGGATATCCTTAGTGTTAGAACTTTAGTTTTTCCACTTCCGGCCCCTGCCACTATCAATCTTGGACCTAAGTCAGTTGTAACTGCTTCTTTTTGTTTTTCATTTAATGATTTCAAATCTATCATATTTTTCTTCTTACTTTTTATAATTTAATATAAAAAAATGAGATTATTTTAACTTTTTTATTATAATAAAAGAGCAATATGCCAAAGAAAACAACTGAATCTTATGATTCTTAATTTGTTGTCGAGGTGTTAAACTAGACTTTTAACATTTATTTTAACTTGCATATTGTAAAAGGAGTTAAATGATGAAGGCAATCATTGAAAAAAAGCAAAATGAGGTTAATGAAGTTGCTGAATTGATTGATAAGTCAAAGTCTTTCATTATTTTTGAATACCAAGGATTGAATGCATTTTTAATCACTAATCTAAGAAAAGAAATAGTTAAAAATGAAGGTAAATTAAAAGTTTTAAAAAATTCTATATTAGATCGTGCTTTTGTAAAGCAATCTATCAATGAATTTAAAAATAATTTAGTGGGCCCTAATGCTATTGCCTTTTCTTTTGGTGATGAGATCAGTGTTTTCAAAAGTATTGTTGGGATTGCAAAAAATCATGACTTTATTAAAATTAAGGGTGGTTTTTTCAACTCTAAATTTGTTGATGTAAATGAAATTAAAACAATTGCAAGCATCCCTGGACGTGAAGGATTATATTCTATGCTTTTATCTTGTTTTACTTTTCCAATTAGAAGTGTCTTGTATGCTTTAAAAGCTATTGCAGACACTAAACAAGGTTAATTTTATTTTGAAAGGAAGTATATAAAGTATGGCAAAATTAACAAAAGAACAATTTATTGAATCATTAAAAGAAATGACAATTTTAGAAATTAATGATTTAGTTAAAGCAATCGAAACTGAATTTGGTGTAAGTGCTGCTGCTCCTGTTGCTGTTGCTGCAGCTGGTGCTGGTGGTGCTAATGATGCTCCAAGTGAAGTAACAGTGAAATTAGTTGATGCTGGTGGCAATAAAGTTGCTGTTATTAAAGTAGTTAGAGAAATTACTGGTTTAGGACTAATGGAAGCAAAAGCTGCTGTTGATAATACACCTTCTGTAATTAAAGAAAATGTAAAACCAGAAGAAGCTGCTGAAATGAAAAAGAAATTTGAAGAAGCAGGTGCAAAAGTCCAATTGGATTAATTTAGAAAATAATTAAATATATAAGTTTTTATTAAAAATGATAAAATATACTTGTTGAAAAAGAAGATTGAGGTTTATTCATGAAAAACAAAAATAACAAAACAATAGTTTTTAAAAGTAAAAAAAGTTATGATGAAGCTATCAATAAAGAAGATCAAAAAATAGGTCGTTATGAAGATAGAATTGAAGAATTAAAAAGAATGTTAGTTGATTATGAAAACAATAAAAGCAAAAGTACAAAAAAAGCAACACCACCTAAGAAGCACACTAAAATTGATGTTTCATATTTAGATGTTTATGATTATAGAAAAAAATTAGCACTTTGAAGAAAAAATGCAGGTGATAATTTAACTGATCAAGGTTGTGATAAATGTCATGGCAAACAATATGAAAGAACTATTCTATTAGAGGATGGTAGACATATTTGTTGATTCTGTTGAATTAAAAAACCAAACAATTCTTCTACAAACAAAAAAAAAATAAAGAAATAGATAAAAATAATAGTTTAGTTGTTACTAAGGCTAATCGTAATATTAGGAAAGAAACAAATAGTCTAAAACCAAAAGTAAAAAGAACATATCATCTTGATAATGAATCTTTTGAGCAAATTTATTGACAAGAAATTGATGTTTTAAGAACTGCTTTTAAAGTTATGGAAGATAATGATCGTAAGGAAATGAATGCGATGATTCCTAATATGATTAGACATTTAATTAAAAGAAATATTATTATTGATAGAAAAAAAAGTAGGTAAAAAGCATGAGAGATATTCATCCTAAAATCAATATATGTAATTTTGAATGTGCATCATGTGGAGCTAAATTTGAAATTCAAACTACATTAAAAGCTGGAACACATGCTATTGATGTATGTTCAAAGTGTCATCCATTTTACATTGGTAAATTATCAAACAAACAACTTCGTGGTAGATCTGAAAAATTATCACAAAAGTTTGAGCAAGCTAAAGTAAACATGTCTTCTTCTAAAAAAACAGTTGCAAAATCAACTACTTCTACTAGAGCGAAAAAAGAAAAAGTTAATAAAGGCTTTGATTCATTATAGAATTTTAATTATTATTTTATGGAATATAATAAAAAGCTTTTTGATGCCTTACAAAAAGTTCATGATACTAAATTAGCTTTAGAAAAGGAATTAGAAAATGAAAAGATTTCAGTGGAAAGAATGACTGAAATAAATAAACAACTAAAATCAATTTCTAAAGTAGTTGAAAAATTTATTGAATATAAAAAAAAGATTAATGAAATTATTGATGCTGAAAAAATTCTTAATGAAGAAAATGAACCTTCATTAATTGAATTAGCAAAAGAAATAATTGCAAATAAAAATCTTATTCCAGTTTGAGAAAAAGAATTACAAATATTATTATTACCAAAAGATCCTAATAATGATAAAAATGTAATCGTAGAAATAAGACCAGCAGCTGGTGGTGATGAATCATCTATTTTTGTTGCAGATCTTTTTGAAGTATATAAAAAATTTGCTGAATCTCAAAATTGAAAAATAGAAGTTTTAGATATATCAGTTCAAGCTCATGGATATGATTACATTTCTTTTCAAATTAGTGGTCATGAAGTTTATTCAAAAATGAAATTTGAATCTGGAGTTCATCGAGTTCAAAGAGTACCGGCAACAGAATCAAAGGGCCGGGTACATACTTCAACAATTACAGTTGCAATTTTACCAGAATTAGATGAAATTGATGTTAAGTTAAATAAAGCTGATATTAGAGAAGATACTTATCGTTCTGGTGGCGCTGGTGGACAACATGTTAATAGAACTGAATCAGCCGTTAGATTAACACATATTCCAACAGGTATCGTTGTTGCTTGTCAAGAAGGAAAATCACAACATTCTAACCGTGATACTGCTATGAAAATGTTACGGGCAAAAATTTGAGAATATGAAGAAAATAAAATAAGATCAAAACAGGCTAGCGATCGTAAAGAGCAAGTTGGAACAGGGGAACGTTCAGAAAAAATTAGAACATATAATTTTCCACAAAACCGTGTAACAGATCATCGTATTGGTTTAACATTAAATAAATTAGATACAATTATGCAAGGAGAATTAGATGAGATTATTAATGCTTTGATTGCCAATGAGCAAACAACATTAATGATTAATTTTAAGTTATAATATGAAATATGACTTACCTTGAATATATTAGTAAGCAGCAAAATATTTTAAGAAGAGAGCAATTGAATCCTAATGCAATTTTTCAATTCATTTATGCTCTAGACAAAAGAATTGATAGTTTATTAACATTTTCAAATTATGTTAATGACGAAGTGCCATTAGAAGTATTAAAAAAAGCTAATGAATATATGGATATGTATATTAAGAAAAAAATGCCATTAGCATACATTATTAATACTTGTTCTTTCTTTGGTTATAGTTTTATTATTGATGAAAATGTTTTGTGTCCACGTAATGAAACTGAACAATGACTAGAAGTAGTTATAGACATTCTTAAAAGAGAATCATCTTTAAAAGTTTTAGACCTTTGTTGTGGAAGTGGAGTGATTGGATTAAGCATTAAGTTGGAATTACCATATTTTAATGTAACATTATCAGATATTGATGAATGCTCAATCAAAAACACCACAAAGAATGCTAAAAAACATAATCTAGATGTAAAAATAATCCAATCAGATTTATTTGAAAATATTAATGGTAAATTCAATGTGATTGTTTTTAATCCGCCATATGTTGATTATGATTATCCATTAGATGACTCAATTTTAAAATATGAGCCATATAATGCTATTTATTCACCACATCATGGTTTATTATTTTATGAAAAAATATTAGAACAAATTCATAATTATTTATGCAATTCTTATTTAATTGCTATGGAAATTGGTTTTGATTTAGCTGATGAGGTTGTTTCATTAGTTAAGAAACATTTAAATGTTGTACCATTTGTTGTAAAAGATAGTAATAATAAAAATCGAGCAATAATAATTAACAGGTTGTAATATGATAGCAATTAAAGAAAAAGAAAGAAGAATTATTTTTAGTTTTGTTGAACAAAAATATCCACTTATTATTAAAACTGATACTGTTTGAGGTTTATTATCTGAGGATCAACAAGTATTATTTGATATTAAAAAAAGACCAATGAACAAACCATTTGTTCGTTTGGTTTCAGATTATGAAACAATGCATGATTTGGAGGATATACATAAAAAATTCTTAAATCGTTTTTGACCAGGACCAGTTACTGTAATTAAAAATGGAATTTCATATCGTATGCCTAATGACGAGCTATTATTAGATATTATTAGAAATTTTGATCAAAAAATTTTTTATTGTACTAGTGCTAATATTCATGGTGGGGATATTATTCAAGACATTGTTGATGCTAAAAATATTTTTAATCATTGGGATGAAAATTTAATTTTTGTTATTCCTGAAAAAAAACAAACATTTATTAAATCAGTTCCCTCTTTAATAATTGATATTGATTCATGAAAAATTTTACGCAGCGGCCCTAGTGAGCGTGAAGTTAATTTATGAATTTATCAAAACATTCTAATTCCTTACAATCAAAAAAATCAACAAAAAACTAAAGCTATTGATAATTTAGATTTACAAGATAACCGATATACCTGAGCATACTCAACTAGAAATTTATATTTGGTACCTGAAAAGCCAACTGAAGATTGATGTGAATATTTTATCTCAGATTCTGAATCTGAAGCAAAAAAGAAGAATAATAAATTATTGTTAATTAATCTGTTTAAAAGAAAAAAAACATCAATTTCAAAAAAGGAAAAATAAGTTATGGAGATTAGAAGATTTATTATTGCAAATGATCATGCAGGTGTTGAGTTAAAAACAAAAATTATTAAATTTTTAGCTGATAAATTTCAAATCATTGATTTAGGTACTAATGATGATTCTATATCAGTGAATTATGCACAATATGCAATTAAATCAGTGCAAGAGGCAATAAAACTAAAATGTGAATGTATCTTAATTTGTGGCACAGGATTAGGCATGTGTATTGCTGCTAACAAAGTTAAAGGTGCACGAGCTGTCAATCTATATAATGTTTCCAGTGCTAAATTAGCAAAAGTGCATAATAATGCTAATGTTATTTGTTTTGGTGCTCGTGAATTTTCTTTTGCTGAAGTTAAAAAAATGCTAAATGCCTTTATAAATGCTACTTTCGAAGGCCAACGTCATGCCCAACGTTTAGCATTTATAAAAGATTTTGAAAATAAAACAAGTAAAAAGAAAGATTCATAAAATATAATAATATGTATGGTTGTAGATTTTAAATGTTTAAATGTGGATGTTGATCCCACTATTAAAGAAGAAATTATTAAAAAATTAAATAATGATAAATATAAGCAATATATTAATAATGTGACTGCTACTATTTATCAGCGTCCTAATTCTCGTCGTATTATTGATTTAAAAATTAAAACTAATAATGAAGATGAATATCTTTATATTTCTGGAAATGCTTTTGATTTTCAATATACTTTAAAAGATTTAGAACAAAATCTAAATAAAGCAATGAAAAAATATAATCCTAAAAAATACATTAAAAGAAAAGAATTAGAAAAAAAATGAGCAGAAGAAAGAATTAGAAATCATGAACGTAATCTAAAAAAAATAGAAGAAGCTAAAAAAGCTAAAGAAGCAGAAGAAGCGAGAGTAAAAAAAGCTAAAGAAGAAAAACGTCTAGCAGAAGTTAAAGCTAAAAACGAAACTATTCAAAAACTATTTGAGAAAAAACAAAAAAATGATTTGAAATTAGAAAAAGAAATTCAAGAAGAATTAGATGCTCATAAAAAAGCAATTTTAGAAGAACAAAAGGAACAAGAAGAAAGATTACAAGAAGTTAGTGAATCGATTTCTAATGTTAATATAAAATTAGAAAAAGATTTGCAAGAAGATGAAAAAGTACAATCTGAGATTAAAGCTTCTAAAGAAAAATTAAGACAGATGTGAGCTGAAGAAAATGAATGTTTATTGATTATTGATAAAATTAAACAATGAAATAGTAAAACATTTTCAAGTACAAAATATAAAATTAATGAACCATTTGAATTAGTGCCTGGACGTCAAATTTATCATGATGGTCAAGATAATTATTTTATTGCTGAAAATGGAGAATGAGTGCCATTTTATGATATTGATAAAGAATTTGAAGTTTTTAAAGCTAATAAACTACAAGAATTAGAAATGCAATTAATTGCAGCAAGAGCAAAAAGAAAAAAGCACTTGTCTGATGTTGTTGATGATGCTAATTTAATTGAAAAACTAAAAGAGTCTAAACAAATTTTAAAAGAAAAAGAAATTGAGCAAAAAAAGCAATTAAAGCAACTTAGTAAAGACAAAGAGTTAGTTAATGAATTATTTAAAAATGACATGAAAACTAAAGCAATCGATTTAGTAGATAAAATTCATGTAGCTGAAACTCATGCGCCTAACGAGCAATTTGAAGTTCAACCTGGAATTTTTGCTTATCATGATGGTGAAGGAAATTATTTTGTTTTTAACCCTAAAATTAATGAATGAATTCCAAGTACTAAAGACCAAGTTTATTACAATAATAATAATTTATTGAATCTTAATTTAGTTGAAGAACATGAACCAAATAAGGAATTTGTTAATGATAATGGTGTTACATTTTATCATGATGGTTTAGGAAATTATTTTGAATTATTTGATGGGAACTGAGTTCAATCAACTTATGAAAAGTGTTATCCTAAGAAAGCAAAGTTAATTAAAAAACATAACCAAAAGAATAAAAAAGATATTATTTTAGATAAAAATGAAAGCTATACTAATACTATTAGAAAACAACAAGAAAAAATTTATTTAGAAAAATCTAAAAAAACTACTGCTCTTAATGATTTTGACTTAAATGTAATAGATGATCAAGTTAATAAATATCAAAGTGATACATCTAATCAAGATAATAATACTACTACAACTTCAGGCCAAGCACAACAATGACAAGATGAGTCGACTGGGGTTTGATGATATTTAGATGAACAAGGAAATTATTATTATGCTGATGAGCAAGGAAATTGAATACCATATCAACAAAATTAAAATATAATTAATATATATATGTTAAGAGATAATACAGAACGACTTTGAAAACAAGCAAAAGAGTGTGATTGCAAAAAAAATGATTGCAGTCCAAGAAACCATCGATTATGTCCTGTTTGCAACAATTTAATGTTATATGGTTCTCATTTTACAAATACAAAAACTATTAATAGCGAATATGCCTGGAATATTGATTTAATTGTGCCTAAAAAAGATGGTGGTAGTTCAAAAATTCATAATTTAAGAGCTGTTCATATAAAATGCAATACATCTAAAAAAAATCAAGATCAATCTAATGAATATAATAAATAAAAAAGTCATATCCCAAAGATATGACCGTTATGTGATTAATACCTTTCTTGTACTTTTTTGCTAACCCTTCCATAATTATCATTGAGATAAGACCTAAAAAACCATGACTTTTGTTAGGACTTAAATTTAAAAATATGTTTAAAAATTAATTGATTAAATGTTATTTATATCTAATATAAAGTCTAATAGTAAATATTCTAAATTAACTAATAAAACATTATAAAAAAATTTCTGTCCTTAAATGTTTATAAACAAATGGTTATATGAAAGGTCTATATACATTAACAAAAGATATAATTAGTAACATTAATAAAAGAATATAACAATTGTTTATTACCATAAATTATAAAAATTAAAAGACATTTATTATGTAAAAAGATATAAGAACTAGTTGATGCTATTAATTT
>JAZOSV010000063.1:0-5443 GCA_045657345.1 Mycoplasma sp.
AGTTATGAATATAACTTCAAAAGGTTCCATTATTACTCAGAATTAGAACATCTACCTTATGCTCAAAGATTTTTAATACCTAAAATTGCTATAAATTCTAATATAATGAGATATAGAAGTTACCAGTCCCAAAAGATGGTGCATTAAGCAAATATCAATAATAAATTTTAATAATTTGTTATAATTATTATAATAAATTAACCTAATCAAAGTTTTATACTTTGCTTTATAAAGATAAAGATTAATTTTATATCTAAAGGAAAATATTATGACAAATGATACAAATAAAATACCAACCTATATTTTTGCATTAGGTGGTTTAGAAGAAATAGGAAAAAACACTTATGTAATTGAACATGATGATGAAATTTTTATGTTTGATGCTGGTGTTAAGTTTGCTAATGATGAATTACTAGGAATGAATGGTACTGTGGCAAATTTCTCTTATATTAAAGAAAATGAAAAAAATTTTAAAGGTTTGATTATTACACATGGTCATGAGGATCATATTGGAGGAATAGTACATCTATTATTAATGGTTAATGTACCTGTAATATATGCTCCAAAATTGCCAGCAGAATTAATTAAAAAGAAAATTGCTGAGCATAAAGAGATAAAAATTCCAAAGATTGTTGAATATGATGATGATACTGTTATCACAAGTAAATATATGAAAATAGATTTTTGTCGAGTTTGCCATTCAGTCCCTGATTCATTTATGTTATGTGTAAATACTCCTAATGGAAATATTGTAAGTACTGGTGATTTTCGTTTTGACTTTGCTACTAATGGAGATGAAACTGATCTAAAAAAATTAATGGATTTTTCTAGAAGGGGAATAGATGTTTTATTGTGTGAATCAACATCATCTGAAATTCCAGGTTTTAGCGAATCAGAAAAATATATTATTAATAATTTAAAAACTATGATTATTAACGCCCCAGGAAGAGTTTTTATTTCAACTTTTGCTTCCAATTTAGGTAGGGTAGAAGAAATTATTGCTATTAGTGTTAAATTAGGTCGAAAGATTGCAATTATTGGCAAATCAATGGAAGAAAACGTAAAAATTTCTCGAAAAATTGGTTATCTAGATGTTGATGATGAATTTATGATAAATGCAAAAGATATTAACAATTATAAAGATGAAGAAATATTAGTGATATTAACTGGTTCACAAGGTGAAGAAATGGCAGCATTAAATGTAATGTCAAAGGGAGAACATTCAAAGGTAACATTAAAACCATCAGACACTATTATTCTTTCGTCAAATCCAATTCCGGGAAATTATGAAAATGTAGAAAAGCTTATTAATAATTTATATAAACAAGGAGTTAAGATTATTGAAAATAGACCTGAATGTAAAATTCATGCATCCGGACATGCAACCAGAAGTGAGCAACAATTAATGATTAAAGCAATTGATCCTAAATGAATTTTTCCAATTCATGGTGAATATAAAATGTTACGTTGTTTACAGGCTAATGCTGTTGATTTAGGATTTGAAAAATCAAGAGTACTAATCACAATTAATGGACATAAATTACAATTATTGAATGGTGAACTTTCTTATACTGATATTAGTGTTGATGCAGTTCCGATGTATATAGATGGAAAATCAGTTTCTTCAAATTCACTTGATGTAATTAAAGAGAGAAAAGTTTTATCAGATAATGGAGTAATTCACATTACTTTGAGATTAAAACCAGATAAATCTAGTTTATTGTCTGCGCCAATTGTAAGTACAAGAGGTTGTTTTTTTACTAAAACATCAGTTGGTTTTCTATTTAAATTTTCCCAAAATTTACAATCGGTTGTAAATGATAAATTAAAAGAAATGAAAGAATATAACGAAAAAGAAATTGTTGATTTAGTTAAAGAAAATACTGAAACTAATATATGAAGATCAAAAAAGAAAAATCCACAAATTTTTGTATCAATTTTTATCAAAAATCCAGAAGAAGAACAAAAATGAATTGATACATATCCAAAAGCAAAGGTAGAAGAGACTAAAACAATAAGTGAGGACAAAGAAGTTGAGCCTGACTCAGAAAATTAATAATAGCAGGTAAAATCTATGGAAGAAAAGGAGATAGTTTCCAAAATAAATGAAATCATAGATTCAATTAGAATTTATGTTAATCAAGATGGGGGAGATATTGATTTTTTAAAATTTGAGGATGGATATGTTTATATAAAAATTTTAGGCGCTTGTGTTGGATGTGCATTTGTTGAAAACACCTATAATGATGGATTAGAAGAGTTACTTAAGGATGAGTTAGGAGAATTGGTCAAAGGGATTGTTATATCTTAAATGAATTTATATTCATTTTGTTATAATTAATTTATCAATAAAACGTTTTAAATTATTTAATAAAATTTATTTTAGGAGAAAAAATGAGTAAAATTAATTTTTTTGCTATTAGTGGAATGGATGAAAAAGCTAGAGCTTGTTATGTTTTAGAAATAGATAAGTATATTTATATTATTAATTGCGGAGTAGAAAATCCTATTGTAGAAACTCTAGGTGTAAGTAAAATTGTTCCTGATGTTTCATATTTAGTAAATAACAAAGACCGTATTAAAGCTATTTTAATTGGAACAGCGACTATGTCGAATATTGGAGCACTAGATTTTTTAATTGAAAAAATAGGAACAAATGTGCCTATTATAACTAGTGAAGTATCTAAAACGGTAATCCAAACATTTTTATCAAACAAATATAAAATTCAAAATCAAATTGATAAAGTCCAATTTATAGAAGCGAATGCTATGCGAGATTTAATATTAGATAATGATCAATGTATCGTTCCTTTTAAAATTGTTAACTCAATGCCTAATTCTTTGGGATTTGTTTTCCGTACACGTGATGGATGTATTGTTTATCTAGATGACTATATTATTTGTAATGATCAATCCAAAGCTTTTTATTCCCAATTAGCTAATATTAGAGATATTATTAATCGTCAACCAGTTCTATTATTAATTACAAAGACTGGAATTGTAGATAAGTCAAAGAATTTTACTTCTCCATTTCATAATAATAAGGAATTCTTTGAAAATATATTAGCTAACACTTCTAATCGGGTAATTGTAGCTCTACATGATCATGATGCTTATAGTGTATTTTCTGTGGCTCAAGCAGCTAAGAAATATCAAAAACATTTTATTATTTATTCTAAAAATTTTATTAATGTTTTTCAGGCTACTATTAAGGCTGATTTATTTAGTAATCGTGGACTTTTATCACTACCCATATCAGAATTAAATAATGAAAAAAATACCGTGATAGTTATTACTGGAGAACCAGAAAAGTTATTTAATAAAATTCATAAAATTTTAGACGAAGAAGATGATAAATTGCAGTTTCAACAAAATGACACTTTTGTTTTAGGTACAAAATTAATTCCAGGATATGAAGGTTTAGGCAGTAAATTATTAGATAAAATTTCTAAATTTGATATTAAGACAATTACTATGCCAAAAACAATCCTACCTTTAGAACCATCTAATGAAGATCATAAATTTACTGCTTCATTAATTCAACCTAAATACATTATTCCTATTAGTGGTTTATATAAATCATTTGCTCAATATGCTGAAGTAATTAATGAGACATGATTAAAGAAAAATCAAGTACTAATTTTATCAAATGGTGAAGTGGCTTCTTTTAATAATGGTGAACTAGAATCAATTAAACAAAAATTTAACTTTGAACTTGTGCCAATGAGTGCTTTTGGAAGTAGCGATATTACATCTTCAGTTTTATATGAGAGAAATCAAATGGCTGAAAATGGAACTTTCTTAATCTCTTTTATTGTTAATGCCAATAATGAAATAATTTCAGATTTAGATATGCATGATTATGGTTTAATAAATCATAATGATGATAAAGCAATGCAAGTGTTAAATAAAATAAAAAATGATATTAGAAATAACATATATAATTTCTTTGTTTACAAGAATGCTAAAACCATTGATTTTAAGGAAACAAAAACATTAATTAAAAAAGGAATAACTAAATTATTTGATAAATCTTTAAATAAACGTCCAATAGTGTTACCAACTATTGTAGAGGAAAAAGATGAAAACACAGCAAGAAGTAAATAATGATTCTTCTTTAAATTTTAATCAAGAAGAAAAACAAAATGATATTAAACAAAATAAACAATTTTGAAAATCAACCTGATTTAAAAAGATCATTTATATTTTTTTATTATTACTAGTGATTATATGTGCTATTAGAACACCGTATATTGGTGTTGCTATTGATGGGTTAATTAGTTTTATTGTTGGCTTTGCTAAATACTTGGTATACTTATATTTAATTATTATTTTGAGTACGTTAATCATTAACAAAAAAATAAAGATTTTATTTTCAAAACGGTTTATACTTGCAATCTTTTGCTCTACTATTTTTTTAGCTATTTTATTAAGCGGTATCCAACAATTAAATTTTTTAGGCCAGAATAAAATTAATAATATTAATGAATACATTAATTATTGAAAACAATATATTTATAACTTTAATAGCATCTTTGTTTTCGGGAAAAATAATTTTATTGATGGTGGAATTGTTGGAACATTAATTAGTTTTATAAGTGGATTGTTTTTAATTGTCTTTGCTGCTATTGCTATTATTGCCATCTTTTTATTATTATTTAAATCATGAAGAAATTCTGTTTTTAATAAAGTAAAGGATATTAAAGATAAAACAACAAGTATTTTAAAAACAAAAAGAAAGCATATTAATAGTAATGAAGTTGTTCAAGATCAAATTAATTTTGTGCGAGCTACTAAAAATAATAATGAATTAAAACTTACACAAACATTATCGGAAAATTATTTAGATTCACTTTTATTAATAAATAAACCTCAATATCATGAGGCTAATTTTGAAATTTCTAGTCAATTAGATGAGAAAAATATTTTTAATAAATTTAAGGATTTTCTATTTGATAATAATATTAAATTTTCAGACATTAAAGCTAAAAATGAGCAAAAAGAGTTTTTAATTGTGATAAAAATGGATGACAACTATTATCATAAATTCCATTTAATTTCCAATTCATTAAATATGATTTTTAATGATATTGAATATATTATTGATTACTTAGATAATATTATTGTAATTAAGTTTTATAAAAACAAATCATTAATTAATAAACAAATTCAAAAAATTATTAATTTAAAGCTTGCTAATCCATTAGATTATACTTTTGCTTTTAATGAAAAAAATTCGCCAATAACTTTGAACTTAAAAACAAATTCATTTATTGGTATTAATTCATTTACTAGAATAAACATTATTGATATTCTAAATACTATCTTAATATCAATCAGTTGAAATTATCCAATTAAAAATTTTGATGCTTATTTTTTATCACCATCAAAAAATAATTTACCAATATTAGCAAATAAAATTATCAAAAAAGTGATTGAAAAT
>JAZOSV010000064.1:0-17262 GCA_045657345.1 Mycoplasma sp.
AAAGATACCATTATTACTCAGAACTTGAGAAAGAAAACATTCCATATGCAAATAGATATATGACTCCACAAGATGCAATTAAACTACTGTATAATTATTAACAGAAGTGGTATGTCCAAAAAGATGGTCCATTAAACAATATTATTATTAAATATAGTATTTATAAGTTAAGATAATGTGTTATTATTACATTATATTATTATAATAACATAGTATATATATAAATAACATAGTATATATATAAATATAGTTTGTAATTATGAACTTTAAAAAAAATAGAAAATTTTTTAGTAAGAAGATAAATATTTGTTTAACTACATTGGGTATTTCAATGCTTTTTGTTTCATCTATAGCATTGTTATCATCAGTTGATAGACAAGACAACTGCAATAGCACAGCTAGTCAAATAACAAGTAATAACTTACTATCAAAAAGTGTTGATGGGCAACCGACACAAATTCCAACAACATATATTCTTTCTGGAGCTGATGATTTTTTCAATCAAAATGACACATCAGTTCAAAATGGAAATTTTAACTTTAATCAAATTTACCCATCACAACATTTTGGAGATGCATGGTTAGGAATAGATCAAAGCAGTGATAGTTATCAATATAGTCTTACTAATAATAATGATGATGATGTAAAAATTCATAAAGGAATAAAACAACTAGTTCTTAGTGCTATTCGAAATTTACCAAATGATAATGGTGACAATAACACAATTAATTATTTAGATGATGATGAATATTTAAAAATTAATCATTTTTATATCGATAATTATTCTGGTCAAATTGTAGCAAACATAACATTGAACATTTATAATAATGCCTCTGGATTATTGGTAGATTGTGTAAAAAATGTTAATAATTTACCACTAACTCAAAATATTACATTTAGTGGATTTAAAAAAGCAAGTGCTACTATTATTTCTAATAGTGTGAACATAACACAAATAAATGGAATTAATATAACATCTAGCAATATTTCAGACTTTGCTAAGGATGAAAATTTCAATTTTTTAAAGCAAGAATATATTAACAATGGAATTGGTAATGCAATAAAAGTTGATGATGCATTTGGAAATACGCAAAAAGAGTTTAGCACCAATGTTTATGATCCGGCTAATATTAATGATAAAAAAGTTGTTGCTTTTCCTGGTATTAAACAATTAAGAACTACAATTGGTGTAACTAATTTTTTTAAGGATTCTTATGTTGATCCCCAAACATTTAAAATTTATGACTCTCCATCTCCAAGTGAATATCGAATAAAAATTGGATCTTTTATTTTTGGTCAGAATCAAAATTTATTACAAGAAAAATCATTTGTTGCTAATTATGAAATACCAAGTAATGAACAAACTACTTTTGTTATTGAAGGTTCATTTGATGCACCACCTAGTTTACGTAACAAGACAGCATCTTCAATAACTAATTTAGAAGAAATTAAAAATAACATGTTTCTTGGCAATGATATAACTAAGTTAATTTCAAATCCTTTTTATGAAGTTATTGATGGGATACGTAAAATTACTACTGATTGAGAAATAATTACAACACCTGAAGATATTAAAAACAAAAAATTAGCAAATGATATTACTGGTGAATTAACATTGCAAATTAGATTAGTTGGTAAGTACTATTATTTAGGGAGGGAAGTAAGTATTTCAACTCCTTCTACTGATGAAGATAAAAATAAAGATGGATTTAATCGTATATATACAATTGTTATTAAAAATTTTCAACAACGACAAGCAACATCTATTGTTCCTCAAATTAATATTCTAGATATTGATGAACAAACAATTTCTAACCAAAAAAAGGCTTCTGAATTTACTTCTGGCGGAAATTTAAAATCTGTTTTAATTTATTTTTTAAGACAAGCTACTGAAAAAGGAAATGGTTTTACTTCAATTCCTTATGTTAATGATAATATCAATGACGGAAGTGATTATGATAGCTTTTTTAATGAAAATAGTTTGTTATTTGAAAATTATAGAAGAATTCAAGATGACGTTGACTATTTTGGGATTCCAAATGATAAAGATGGAACACTACGATTAACTATTAAAATAAAAAAATATTATAGTCCTTTTAATGGTTATTTGGTTGATGCAAATAATGAAAATGATTATTTAATATTAACAACAAAGTTAGTTGGTTTTACAAAAGTTAATTTAGATGATTATGCATATTTAGTTAATAATCCTTCTGGTTTTTTAATTCCAAGTGAGTATAGCAAATATATTGCAAAAGATGCTATTGGAAGTTCAAGTGATTTTGATAACCATACATACTCAGGAAAAATAACAATTCCTCAATGAAAGCAAATTATTCAAGATTTAGTTATTGTTGGTAATAAAAATGCTTTTGATAATGTAAATGACATTAATATTTCACTTTTAAACAGTGCTACAAGTAAAGAAGAAGCCCTTAAAACTGATCAATCCTTATCATTGAATGATAGTTTATCCTCAAATATCTTAGGACAATTAAATTTACACTTTGGAATTAAAAATATCCTAGACAATAATGATGGGATTAAAATTACAAAATTATTTAGTGTAAATGCTTTATTTAAAAATTTTAATAAGGTTAAAGCGACAAAGCTAGTTGATAACTTAACTTTAAATTTTGTAAACTCTAGTAATATTCCTTTTGCTTCTGATGTTATTGAACAATATACAAATGGACAGATCAATGTTAAAAAACAGAAAGAAGAATTAAAAAGGATTTTATTACAACGTGATGGTTCTAGACAAACAATAAATATTAAATTTTTATTCAATGATCAAAAAGGAATTCCACAAAAAATTAATGATGATTTAATTGAAAATAGCATATCAACAGATGAAGAATTGTCTTATCTATTTGATAAATATTTTGAAATTGGTTCATTTGATACAAATAATAATGATAAATATTATCAAAATGGTGAGTTTGATGTTATTCTTGGATTAAAGCTTTATTATAATGAAAATGGAGATTTAATAGATGCAACTGACCCAAAACTAAATAATCCAATTAACTATACAAAAATAAAAATTTCAGGATTTAAAAAGTCAAATGTTACTAGTAATGTTCCGCAAGTGCAGCTAGTTAATGTAGCAAATAAATTTGCATCTGATTATATCAATCCTACAGATTTAACAGATTTAATTTTAAAACAAATGCTATCTGATTTTAATAATCAATTACCAAATAGATTCTTTACTAATTTACCAAATAATTTTTTTAATTCAATTGTTACAAGTAACGATGGTAAATTATCAAGTTCATTAGTTAATTTTACTAATATAACTATTAATAATGTTAATGGAAACTTATCTGCAACAATGAATTTAAGTGGTTCATATTTTGATGAAAATAACAATTATATAACTAATAATAAGAATGAACCATTTTTATTTACATTTACTGGCTTTAATAATGCTAACCCTACTTTTATCAACAGAATTATAAAAATTGGCGATTTAATCAATCCTATTGATGAAAGTAAAAATGTATCTAACCAATTAAATGATTGATCAAAAAAAGTAGATGGCGTGAATCCAACTAATGAACTAGATTTAGAATTTCTTAAAAAAGTAATTAAAAGAAATATGCTATTTTTTATTGAAAATCCATATCGTGATGACCTATTTAATGATGATAATTATTTTCAAATTACTAGTCCGACATTGGACTATGAAGAAGGTGAGATTTCTTTCAACATAACATTAAATTATTTTTATAATAATGTTGATGCTTTTCCAATTAGTCCAGATATTCAATATAATGGCCCAAACCCAAGTAATAACAATACTGCTAAGGTTACATTGGTAGGTTTTGAAAAAAAAGGTGAAACATCTGTTTCAAATGAGCAAATTGATATTAATAATTTTGATCCAAATTTAGCTAACTTTTCTTCTCATTCAATGACAAATCAAAAAGATGCTCTAAAGCAGTCAATTATTAATAATGCATCATTTTTAAATAGCATTTTTTATAATTTACCTTCTACTTATAATTTAAATCTTTCAAATAATCCAGATGAAACCAAAGAATATATTAATGATAATTTAACAATTACAAGAATTGAAGAGAGACCTGAACCAAAAGGATCAATTGATGTTTATTTAGGTTTAAAAAATATTTTTATTAGAGACAAAGGAACTAATAAAATTTCTATTGGAGATATTACTGAATTTCCTAATCCTATTACTATTAAAGGTTTTAAAGAATCGTCTAAAACATCATTTACTGATTCCATTTGAGACTTAGATCCAACTATTGTTTCTAATAATAAAATAGCTTATTGAAATATCAAGCCACTTTCTGAACAAAAAACCTTATTAGAAGAGATTTTAAATCAAAAAGAAATTATCACTAAATTTACTAATAATCTTGTTTATGACCAAGATGGAACAATTAAATCAAAAATTTATATTGTAGATAATTCAGAGATTGATATTGTTGCTAAAGATGGAATTATTAATTGTAGCATATATTTATCTCCATACTATAATGATGATGGCATTGAAATGAATGATCAATCTACAAAATTATCTAATTTGAAATTACGAAATTTTCCACAACAAAATATTACTCAACAAAACAATGCAGTCATTTATACTTCTGAATTAGAAACAAATAAAGTTAGTAGTAACGAGGATCCAATATTTGGTAAAATGTGTAATTCAATTTTTTTAACTACAAAAAATATAGGTGGTGGTTTAAATAACTTATTAAAAGATCAATTATTACTAACAGGTGGTGATGCATTAATTAGCAAAATGTTATTTAATGTTACAGCTGATGACATTTCCATTCCGACTAATAAAAGTTCAACTACTTTAGAAGATATAAAATTGATATCATCAAATGATTTTAATGGTTCCTTGAATTTTAAAATAAAAATAAAAAACTATTTCGATAAGGATGGAAATTGAACTAATAAAACATCAGATTGATTAGATGAGATTTTTTCAATTTATCAATTAAATAAAGTTCAAAAAACAAACTTAACTAAAGTGGAAGCTAGTGTTACTGATATCAGTTTAGTATATAAGAACGATTTTAATGGCTCAATTATTTCTTTTAACCCATCACTTGAGCCATCTGAATTTTTAGATGAAATTTTTAATTCAAACATTATTAGTGAGTTCCAACAATTTATTCAAAGCGAAAGCATTATTAATAAAGGTTTATTTGGAATTAATGCTATTTTTGGTCTTGATACAACATATAGTCCATCTAATTTCCAAAAACTTTCATTAATCATTGGTGATCGTGTTAACAATCCGCCATTTGGGAATGAAATTAAAAATTTTATTACTGCTAATGATTCTGATGGAACTATTAGTATAAAAGTTACATACCAAAATGTTTATCAAAAAGAAAAAGAAGAAAATCTGCTTGATCTGGCAACTAACAATAATATTAAATTAATTTCATTAGATAATACTCCTGAGAATAAAACTATGGTAATTAAAATTAGTGGTTTTAAGAAAAATAATCAAACTAAGAATTTAATTATTTCTATTTCTATTATCATTGGTTCAGTAGGATTTATTTTATTATTATCTATATTAATATTTTTTATTATTAAAAAAGCTAGGAGTTTATAAAAATGCAAAAAGAGCATAGAATATCAACTGCTATTGTTAGAAAACCGCCAAAAAGTTTTAGAAACATTTTAACTAAAAATCCTTATTTAAATAAACCTGATTGAGATTTAGCGACACGAGAACACAAACGCTATATAACAGCATTAAAAGATGCTGGTGTAGAAAAAATTATTGAAATGGATTTGAAAGAAGAATTTCCATTATCAATGGCAGTTGAAGACGTAGCTATTATTTTTCCTGGTGAATGTGTAATTATAACTAATAGTAATGATAGCGCTCGTACTAATGAAGCTAATGATATTAAAGAACATTTATATAAAAATTTTCCAAAAGAACAAATCCATATTTTTAGTGGCCGAAGCAAAATAAGAGGTGCAGATGTACTTGTTATTGGTAATAATGTTTTTGTAGGTATTTCTTCTTTTACTAATAACAAGGGAATAAGATCATTAGCTAAAATTTTAAAAAAGTATAATAAACATGTTGTTCAAATCAATACTTATGATTTTCTTTATCTAAAAGCAGGAATTTCATATATTGGTGATAATACTATTTTAATTGCTGAACAACTAGCAAATAAAAATCAATTTCAAACCTTTAAACGTATTATTGTTCCAAATGAGGAATTATATGCAATTAATTCATTTTTAATTAATGATAAGGTAATAGTTCCTATGGGATATCCACGCACTTTAGCAGCAATCAAAAAAATAGGTCTTAAAACTATTGAGTTAAATCTATCAGAATTTAAGAAAATTGAAGTTGGTGCTAGTTTATTATCATTAAGATATTAATTTCCTTATAAATAATTCAATTGCTATCATTACCCGTACATCATTTTCACAATATACTTTCAAATCATCTACTAATCGGTTTCATTCATCTTGATCATCATCTTTTTTTAAGAAATAAAAAAAAGTTTTATTTTGGCAAATTTGACCATTACTAATAGCGAGTTCATGGTAATCAATACATTTTGCTTGTTTAAAAAATTCATGATAATTATTCTCAATAAAAGGAAGAATTTTTTTAATTGAATAGTATCCTCCTAGTGACTTAATTAAAATTATAATCCCCTGATTACTTTTAATAAATTTAAAGAAATCAGCTAAATCTACTAAATTATTAGTAATTTGAAAAATCTTAGCTGAATATTGTTCTTCGTTGATAAATTTTTCTATTTCATATAAACGGTTTTTTTCAAAACTTTGATTGAATACAATATATGATGAGTCATTACCATTATATAAATCATCAATCATTTGCTTGTATTTATCAATAGTAATTTCTCTTGGATTAATTACAATATTATTACATTTAATACTATTAAATTTTTGTCACTCTTGCTCACTATTAATTTTAATAATTGAACATTGTGTAACCATCTGAGTGAAAGGTAAAGTATGATCTAAAGATCTAATTGATGAATTAATAGTTTCAAAATCAAAATAAACTTTTTTAGCTTTAATTGTTGCTAATAAATTTTTTGCTTGTCCTTTATTTACTATTACTTGTTGATTATCATTAGTTTCACATAATGCTACAATATCTTTTTTTGTTTTTTTTGCATAATCTAATACATTAATATTTTTTTCTAAATTTTTTAATCGTTCAGAACTCATATCAACAAAGTTACCACTATATTTGAATAATTTATATCCTTTTTCAAAATATAATTTTTTTAATAAAGGAAAGAGTTCAGAGTTTTTAACATCATTTTTATCATTAGGATGGGGGTTAATATTCTTACAAATAAGATTAGATTTTGTTTGTAAATTTACTAAATGATCAATTAGTTGTTTGATAACTGCTTCAAAGTTAGTAAAAATTTCATTAAAAAAAATAATGGTTTTTGCAATAGCATTTTTGGAATTAGTATTTTCTTCTTGTTCATATCTAGCTTCTAAATCCTCAACTGAATCAAAGCAAATACTATTTATTGAAATAAAAGCATCCATTCCATTTTTAGTTGGATTCATTCCAATTTTTGCTAATTGTTTTTGTTCAATTGATCATTCTTTTTTAATAGTTACAGTTTTATTAAAATTAAAGTAACTAGTTATAATTAGTGGTAATTCATATTTGTTTGCATAACAATATTTAACTAAACAAAGTTTAAAATCTAGGTCAAAGTCATCTAGATATGAAACTGATCTTAAAATTTTTGCTTGAAAATAAATATCTAATGCATGATATCTTTTGGCAGTTGTAGTACCTTTAGTTTCAATTAAAATGATTTTATCCCCTTCTTTAATAATTGCATCTGGTTTAGTGATCAAATTGTTACTAATAAAGACAGATTGGAAAATAATAGCATTTTCGTGTTCTAATAATATTTTTTTAGTATATTCAGCTTTCTCTTCTATATTAGAATTTTTATAAATTTTATCTAAATCAAAGATATCTTTTATATTTTTATATTGTTCCTTAATGAATAATCTTGATTTATTATCAATGAAAATACCTTCTTGAATATGAGGGTTCATTAAATCAATTTTTTTATTATTTAAAAGTAATTCCTTATATGTGTCATAATGGTCAATATCTAGTTCATCTTCATCGTCTTTATCATCTATATTATCATTAGCTAATGATGTTTCTAATTGAATAGCTGTTTCTATTTCAGCATTTGAAAAAAATCATAAACTTGGTTGTTTTGTATAAAAATCCAAAAAGTTATATTTATTAATATAAGTATTTTTTTTCATCTGCTAGAAGTAATTGTTATTGTTAGTTATTGCTGCTCTTATAAAAAGGATTAAGGCAATTAGTGCTAATAGCAATGCTAAAAAAGCAATGATTCACATAAATAAATGAAAAAATTTAGATCTTGATGTTTGGTTAATACCAATTATCCAAAAAGTTGCTAAAACTATAAAAGGAAAAGCAATCATCCCAAAAACAATATAAGTTAAAATGTTAGAAGCATTTACAAAAGATAAAACATTTGCTTGATTTAAATTTTTATACAAATCAGTATTAGAGTTCAAACTATTAGAAGCTTGAGGGCCAAAGTTTAAAATTAACATTAAAGTTGTAATAGCAATTGCAAAAGCAACAAATAATGTAATTAATGTTCGAACTCAAGATTTTTTAAATCCTTTTGGTTTGTTAAGAAAAATATCAATATTTTCAATCAATTTAGTTTTCATATTTATTCTTTTTCATGTAGTTTTGATATTATTTTATCAATATTTTTAGCATAATCAATTGTTTTATCAATTTCAAAAATGATTTTAGGTGCTTTATAAGTATTAATATTACTAGCTATTTTGCTTCTAAATAAGCCATTCATTTTATTCAAAGCATCAACAACTATTTGAATCTTGTTACGTTCTTGACAGTCAACATAAGCTTTTACAAGAGATAAATCATTGCTTAATTTAACATAGGTTATACGACCATGCTTTGCTACCTTATCATTAACTTCCAAAACAATAGTTCGATTAATAATATTTAAAATTTGCGATTCTAATCTTTTAATTTTAATGTTATTTGTCATTTTATACAACATCCTTTATAAATTGCGGTTGCTTCAGCAGTAGTAATCTATCTTTTGATATATACTTAATTAATAATAATTTATTTTTATAAAAAGTTAATCTATTTTGTTTCTTATTTAATTTTAATTTATCAGCTTGTTCATAAGAAAGATAGAGAGTTCTATTAATTATTTGGCAGTGATAATCTTCAAGATTTACATTACTTAAAAAAGTATTAATGAAATTCATAAATAAATTTATTAAATTATTTTTAATTGTCTTACTATTAGGTATTAAATAATAACCAATTCAAATTAAAATAATTATCAAAACAAAAGCTATAAGAGCACATTCATATGAAATTGAATGAAATGCATTAATATCGCTTGATGATAATTGTGCATAAATTCTAGTAGTTAGTGTTTGCCCAGGCATTAATAACCCAATTGCACTTGAAGGACTTAGACCAGCTGTTAAATAAAGCGGAGCAGTTTCAGCAATAATTCTACTAATTGCAAATATTATTGCTGAAGATAAAGATTTAATTGATGACGGAATTACAATCTTTCAAATAGTTGTTCATTTACTACATCCTAAAGCATATGAATTAATCCTAACATCAATTGGTATACTAGCGAGTGATTGTTGAATTGTTCTTATTAAAGTTGGTAAGATTACTATAGAAATGGTCAATGAACCAGCAAGTAGTGATTTACCCATACTACCAGCTATTGTTAAACCTAACATTTCAATAAAAATAGTTAAACCAAACATCCCAAAAATAATACTAGGACTAGAACCTAAAGAATCAATAAAAAATAAAATAATTTTTTTTGATCTTCCTTCTTTTGCAAATTCATTTAAATAAATTGATGCAAGTAAACTAATTGGAATGGCTAATGAAAGTGAAAAAATGATAATAATTAAAGTATTAATAATTGCTTGGCCAGTTGTATTAATTTCGAAATTAAAAATTGTAGATCCATTATTACTAATTGTGCCAAAACCATTGATTAAAATATCAAGACTTATTCATATTAAAAAACCAAAAGTTATAAAAGCACACAAAAATTCCAATGAAATATATCAGTATGTTTTTAAATGTAACATCTTTTTTTGTTTAATTCGATAAGAAATAAATTTGTCAACATCAATATTATTTTTTCGATTATTAATATTATTTTTTTTATAGAGTAAGTTGCTAATACTTAGGGAAATTTTGTTAGGAATAAAATAAACAATTTTTTCAATAATAACAAAAAATTTATTAGTTCTATAATTATGATTTTTAGCAATAAATAAAATTAGAGTATTTAAAAGCATTATAAAAATAAATAAAAAGATTCCAAAAGCATATAAAACACCTCTAGTTGCTTCACCTCCTGTTTCTGAGAACATATTAGTTGCAATAATTGAACCCAAAGTACCTAAACTAGATGATAATGTTTTACCAATGCCATCATTTAAAATTGAATAACTTTCACTAGTTAATATCATTGATAGAGCCATTGTTTCTCCAATAGCCCTTCCTAAAGCAATAACAACTGCTACAATAATACCACTTCTGGCCTTGCGTTTATAAATTTGATAAATAGCTTTTGTTCTAGTAGTCCCTAAGCCAATTGGGTTAAAAATCAATTCATTTGAAATTCCATTATATGTATTTAAAACCATTGCAACAATGGTTGGTAAAATCATAAATGTTAACATAATAATAGCATTGACAATAGAATAAACCAATTCTATGTGTAATATTTTTGTTACCATTGGACCTAAAGAATTAATAGCAAATAATCCAAAAATCACTGATGGAATACCTGATAATGATTGAACAAGAATAGATGCAAATTTTTGATATTTATTTTTTAATCTAAATTTAATAAATGTTGCTGTTTTAATAGCAATAGGTGTTGCTAGCAACAAGCTACCAAAACTCACTAATAAAGTTATTGATAATGGAGCTCAAATAGATACTTGGCCCTCACTAACATTAAACCTTAAAGTTCCTAAAATTTTATCTAAACCATATTCTTGAAAACCTGGGATTGCTGAGATAATTATAAAAATAATAATTATAATAAAAAGTAGAACTAAAAATCAAGCTAAACATGAACTTAAATATTTTAGAATCTTATCTTTATTATTTTTAATATTATTTTTTAAAAATGATGCCATATCTATTTAAGAATTAAGAGCTCCATAGCTAATTTCTTTACGATTTTTTATTAGCTCATAATCACTAACCCAAAAGCTATTATTAATTTTCATAGAACTATATTGTTTTTCATCAATTGGAATTATTCCTAGTAGATTATATGTAGAATAAACTTTTGAATCTTTATTTAGGGACTGAATAATTACTCAATCAACTCAATCTTTAACATAATCATCAACATTAGTTGAAGCTAGTGTATTTAATGGTCTATATCAATTATAACCTTTGGTAACTTTATTAATACTTAACACATTGCTATTATATGTAGCTATCTTAAATCCATTGTTTTTTATTTCATTTAAATTACTTATTACAAATCCGCCTGATAAATATGTGATTGAACCTATTTCTGCATTTTTAATTTGCATTCATGTTTCAATATTAGATTCTTTAGTAGTAATTATTTCTTTTGAATATGAACCATTACTAATAACTTTTATTGCATCTTGTGTTGCCTTATCATCTGATACTTTTAAATTAGTTGATTTGATAAATGCTTCAGTGGTTCCTGACTTTGTAGCCCCACCAGTTCTAGCATACGGCTTTAAAATGACATCAGAATTAATTTTATTATCTAATTCATTGAAAGTTAATTTTTTACTTCCAGCAAAAGCTTGAAATAAATTACTAATATTGTTATCATCAATATTTAAAATATTATCATCATTAAGTTTATAAATAATTGCAATTGAGTCTCAACCTAATGTAATAGTTTTAATTTGTTCTCTTTCTCATTGTTCAGAAAATTTTCCACTTATTTTAGGATTGTTATCAAAAGCAGGTGCTCCTGCTTCTTCAATAGAAGGACTTCTAGAAACATTTCCTAATTGCTTTTTATTACTTACAATTGATTCAATTCCATTACCTGAACCGGTTGGAGAGACATTTAGATCAATATTAGCATTTTTATTAGTTTGCCTATAAACAACATTCAATTGTTCCATTAGTGGAGCAATTGCTGAACTTCCGGCTGCATATATAATTTTTAAGTTAGTTCAATTAATACATAAAAGTATTACAAAAGATATAAAAGCACAAAAACCAAGACACAATATTAAATGTATCTTATGCCTTTTAATGAAATTTCAAGCCACACTTGTTTTCATTGTTTTAAAATTTTATTTTGATTATAATAATTTTAAACTAATCATAGTTATTATTTACAATAATAATAAACATATATATATAAGTTGCTATAAGATACTTTTTAAAAATTTTTTTTGGAAAATATTATATAATTTATATGTTTATAAATTGAAATAGGTTTTATTGTGAGATTAGACGATAGAGAACAAAGAAAAAGTTATGAAAAAGATTTTTACCAAACGCAGGCAGAAAGAAAAGCTCCTATTAGAGGTATTTTAATATATGAACAAGCTAGAAAGAAACTAAATATTTCTGAAAAAGGTTCATTGTATAGGCAAAAATGATTTAGCTATTTGCCGATTTTTGGTCCAACTTGTTCATTCATTTATGCTAATTATTGCTTGGGCAAAATTAAATGTCTTAGAAGAAGAGATGAAGTTTTATTTGGTGGCGCAAAAGTATCTTCTAGATGCTTTGCAGCTCTTATTTGACCTTTAATTTTCTTAGCATTTTGAACTTTACTTTCTTATTTTGTTTGTGATTTTTCATCAAACATTGGCTTAGTTTTTGATTTACAATTTGGCTCAATTGGTTCATATGCAGCAAATTGAAACAATGTTTTCATTGAGCCATTAAAAAGCACTAGTGATGTTGGTATAGGTTTTTCAATATTTTTTTCGGGTTTGGCCAAAATATTTTTTATGCCATTTTTGAATGGTCCAAATTTTGCAATTAGGAATATTCAAGTAGGTAGCAATATTATCTTTATAATTTGTATGCTAATTCTTACAATAATTAATCCAGTCAATATTTTTAACTCAATTGTATTTAATATGGTTTCATTAAGATTTGTGATAGTATATGAAACAAGTAATATTTATAGATATAGAAACACTTAATTAAGAATTATATAAAAAAACTCATCAATTTATTTGGGAGTTTTAAATTTATAAAATATGTTATTACAATTAAGAGATTATCAAAAAGAAGGTATCAAAACAATTAAAGAAAAAAAGAATTTTGGTATCTTTTGACAACAAAGACTAGGTAAAACAATAGTAGCAATTAAGGGCGTTGAGGAATATCAGAAAATTATTTTTGCTGTTCCTAATAATACAATTTTGCATTGATACATTGAAATTGTTAATAATGTTTTTGATAAAACTGTTGTTATTGCTCCAAAAGATAGAAAGCAAAGATTTCAAACATATGAAAAATTTAATAAAACAGATCAAATGTGATTAATTATTTCATATGATGTTTTATCACTAGATTTTCAAAAAGACCAAATGTTGTTTAAAAATTTTGATTATTTAGTTTTTGATGAGGCTCATTTCTTAAGGAATTCAAAATCAAAAAGAACTAAAGGAATGTTAAAACTACGAACTAAAGCTAATTATGTTATTGCTCTTAGTGGCACACCAGCAGTTAACAACATTATTGATGTATTAAAAATTTTTAAATTCCTTTATCCAGAAAAAAATTTTGGTTATAAATACTTATATAAAAAGAAATTTTTTAACATTCATCTAAATCCTGAAACCAAAAAAAGAGAAATGACTTTAAAACCGAATATGGTTAAAGAATGAAATGCTTTTTTAGAAGAATTTTGTGATATTAAAAAAGTTTATGATTATTTGGAGTGACTACCAAAAACTATTTCTAAAACTGTTAAACTCCAAATGAACAATGACCAATGAACTCATTATTTAAAAATGTTGCATGAATCAAAAAGAATAATTGGTGAAAATAAAGAGAAAAAAGAAAATAAGACAATTACCCAAATTATAAGATTACAACAAATTTGTTTAGATCCTAAAATGTTAAATATCAATTGTTCAAGCATAAAGTTACAATGATTAGAAGAATATTTAGAAAAACTTTTTGAAGAAGATCAAGAAAATAAAGAATTTGTCCTAGTTTTTACTAATTTTTCTTCTATATATAAAATTAATAAATTTAAAATAGCGCAAAAATATAGAATTGGATTTTTAACAGGTTGATTATCTGAAAGCGAAAAACAAAATGTTATATGAGAGTTTCAAAGTCGTAAGCTTAAAGTTTTATTCACAAATATTAAAATAGCATCCCTAGGATTAACATTAGATGAAGCAACTTGTAGTATTTTTTTAGATAAGTCTTGAAATCCAATTGATAATGAGCAAGCATCATTCCGAATGGTAGATACTAAACAAAAATCAAAAAATTTACCAAAACAAATTATTAATGTTGTTTGTGATAATTCTATTGATGAAAAAATTAATGATGTATTAAATAATAAGAAAAATCAAACTGAAATTATTTATGAAATAGAAAAATACATTAAAGATGCTATTTAATATTTTACATCCTTCTATAAATTGGTGTAGATTCTAGTAACTGCAAATTATCAACTGAAGTTAGATCATTCAATCGATTAAATGTTGGTTTTACATTAGTTTGTGACATTACAATTTTTACACCATCAATTAGGATAGGTTTTAATCAAAATGTTGAAACCTCAATAATTTTAGTTAAGATGTGTAATAAGTTATTAACTTGTTGTGTTTTATTGTCTTTAAATAATTCCCATGGTTTAGTTTCTTCTATGAGTTTATTTGCACTATTAATTAATTCTTGTATATTATTTAAAATTTTATTAATTTGAAAATCATTAACATATTTGATGTTTTCTTCATTAATGTGATAAATTAGATTAATAATTTCTTGTTCATATTTTAATATTTTTTTTGATAAAGGTTTAATTATGTTATTATTATATTTTTTTGCCATACCAATTGTTCGTGAAACTAAATTACCATAATTATTAGCTAAATCTCCATTATAGACAGCAAGTAGAGACTCTTCACTAAATGTACTATCACTATTTAATGATATTTCCTTCATTAAATAATATCTTAGTGCGTCTCTACCATATTTTGAAACAAATTCATTTGGATCAATTACATTATTTAATGATTTAGACATTTTTTCATTATTGCTTAATATTCAACCATGAGAGATTATTTTAGTTGGTAATTTAACATCAAGATTTTTTAAAAAAATTGGCCAATAAATACAATGAAAACGTGTAATTTCTTTAGACAGAATATGGACTATTTCTGCATCGTCATGATTTCAAAACTTTTGGTATAATTCATCATTAGTAGTTAAGAAATTTAAAGCTGTTAAATAATTAAATAACGCATCCATCCATACATAAATTATATGTTTCTTATTTTCTAAAATAGGTATTCCCCATGTAAAACTAGATCGTGAAATAGAAAGATCATTTAAGCCTTTATTGATAAAATTATTTTTCAATTCATTTATTCTAGCTAATGGATAAACAAAATCATTATGTTTATCAAAATAATTAGATATTCATTTTTCATCATTTTTCATTTTAAAAAAATATGACTCTTCATTAGTTTTTATTAATTTATGTCCAAAATTACAAAAGAATTCATTATTTTTCTTAATTGCATCTTTACTTGTAAAATTTTCTTCGCATGATACACAATATAAACCGCTTCACTCTGATAAATAAATTAATTCTTTTTCTAAATAAATACTAAAAATTTTTTGAATAGTTTTAACATGTTGTTTATTAGTTGTTCTAGAAAAATAATCAAATTCAATTCCAAGATCACTTCATAGTTTTTTAAAACAATTAACATTTTGTTCTAAGTAACTCAAAACATCAACATTATATTTCTTGGCTGTTTCCTCAATTTTCTTACCATGTTCATCAGTTCCAGTTACAAAAAAAGTTTCATAACCTATACTCTTTTTATATTTATTGATAACATCTGCAAGAATGGTAGAATATGCATGACCTATATGTGGCTTGCCTGACGGATAATATATTGGTGTAGAAATATAAAAAGTTTTAGTTTTCATAATTAATATCTTTAATTTTAAACTTATTTTTAAAATATTCGTTAGTAATAAATGTAATTATTATTAAACAGTAGCCAAAGACACAAATAAAAATTCACACGATACCAAAATTATTAATTTTTCAATTAATTAAGCTAATATTTTCTGTATTTATTTTAACTAATAAAATATTGTAAATATAATTGAATTTAAATATTTCAAAATTTTTACTTAGATCATTTCAAAAACCATTTTGTACAATATTTTTTTCTTTTAAATCAATTACCTCGCGATTCATAAAATTTAACAAAACTAGAAATAAAATAAATAAAATAATTAAACCATACAAAACTGAAATTGCATGATTTCGATAATAGAAAAAATTATCTGAATTTTTAAATCTTCAATAACTATAACACAAACCAACAACACTTCCAATTGTTAAAATTGAAAACACAAAAGCAAATGGACTAAGACTTAAAATATTCTTATCACTTTTTAGTGTTAGTTGATAAAATCCAAAGTTTAGAATATCTCCATATTTTAAGTTTTGACCATTAGTATATGGCAAAAATAAAATCAACATTAAAAAAAATATTAATAAAAAATTTGCAATTAATAAACTGTAATGAAAAAAGCTTCAATTAAAAATTTTTTTTAAATCCTTTTTAAAAGTAAAATTTTTTATAGTCAACATATATTAAATTATATAATTTAATTTAGAATTAATTTTATGTATATTTATTTTAAAAACAAATTACTTGATTTTAGTTTTTTGACTTATTAAATATTAAAAAATAGCTTTTTCACAGACTAATTATTTGAAAAAAATTTTATGTGTTTAATGGACCATCTTTTTGGACATACAAGAGTGTTTGAGATAAATTGCCCAGAAATGGGGAAGATATGGGACAATGACATAGACCATCACAGGTCGCACTGATAATTAAAAAAATACAGCTTGACACTCCACTTAAACAACTATATGAGTTTGAGTGAGATATGGG
>JAZOSV010000065.1:0-6365 GCA_045657345.1 Mycoplasma sp.
TTGTGGATCTTTAAAAATTTTTTCCTTCATTTCTTCAAAATTAGTTGAAGTTATTTGAACATCTTGATATTCATCTAATTCTTTAATTTTCTTAAAAGCATTCATTGATAAATAACCAAATAATGAATTACCTGCAATTGACAATAAATCAATTGCTGTATTAGTTCAAATCGAAGATTCTTTATCTGACATTTTAATTAAAATTGAAGCAGTTTCATTAATTGATGTTTTAGCTTCAGATGATTTAGTTTTTTGTCAAGCGTCAACTTCTTGTTTAATTTGACCACCTTCAACTAACAATGAATTAATAAAAGCATATTTAATATATTCAGTCCCACTATCAATTGCAAATTGAAATGGAGATCATCTATCACTATTCGCCGATTCAGATAAATTAATATTAATTACTTTATAACCTTGTGCTCTTAAAAATGGTGCTGTTTTTTCATATATTTCCCCTTTTGGATCAAAAACTAATCCACTTGGTTGTTGTAATGACATTGCATTTAATAAAATATTTGGTATTAAAACTGTATCAGTTTTACCGCTTCCAGTACCACCAAAACACACAATATGTGCTTTTGGTAATAAATAAGCTTTAATATTGTATTCTTTACCAAATTTAATAGGTTTAAAGTGATTATCTTTTAATAATGGAATTCTTGGAATCTTACGACTTTTTCCGGAAGCTAACAAGAAACCACAATTAAATTTACCTTGAAATGTTGGACAGTTAGGATCAAAAGATTGTTTGATTTTTTTAGTATCAACAATATGTTTTTTATGATTTTTATTGAATTTATTCAAAGGTAAAAATGCTGATGATTCTCAATTACCTGTTTTTTTTCATTTTTTCTTATACAAGATAAGCAACAAAAAAGAAGCTGTTAATAATGTACCACCAATGACAAATGTAATAATTACTCAAATGTTCATAAAAAATCTCCTTTTTCTTTTACTAATTTTTAGTATTACATAAAAAGTCAAGTAAAATATGAAAAAGTACCAGGGTGGTTGGTACTTTTGAACCTAACAAGCAAATAAATGAGAAAAGTTATTTTTGTTTTTATACATTTTTCAAATGTAAAATCTCTTTAATAATATCTTCACGATTTCCTTGATTTAAAGCATCATCACACATTCTTTTAATTTGTTCTGTTGAAGGATATTTATAATCTTTTGCTTCTTTAATTTTGATTTTCATTTCCAATCTCCTTATCTACTTTGACCTTTGTTAATTGTTTGATTTTCACAATTGTCTTCCACATCTACATAAATGCAATTGCTAATTCTATATTTAATATGTTCTTCAAACTTACTATCATTCAATAGTTTAATTCATTTAATATAATTATTAATGTCTTGTTTTGATTGTTTGCAACTTAATCAATTATTTAATTTTAACATCTCATTATATAAGCCAATTTTATGAATTAAGTCTTGTTTAAAATCTTTAAAAAAAGAAAGTATAATATCTTCTTTAACTAAATTTTCTTCATCATCAATAGATACAAGTAAAAAATATTTTTCATTAATTCAATAATTATATTGATCTGCTTGATCTGCATCATAACTTAAATAATCTCTATAGATTCCAAACAATTTTTCTGTGTCTATATATTTTTTCATTTTTTTCACCTCTCAAATGTAAAATCACTTTAATTTTGATTTTCATATTTATCACACAATTTTTAACATTTTATTTAATTCTTCTTGTGGTTTTTGGTCATATGGTTCTGTTTCAAAAAGTTCTTGCCCAGTTGTTCCACATGTTAATGAACCATTTGTTTGTGCTACTTCTTCAAACATATAAATTTCTCTTACAATTCCCATAACTGCATCTGCTACATCTCTTTCATCATCTCATTGTGGGTTTGTATTTCCATAATATGTTTGACTATATAATTCATGATTTCCTTTAAATGCAGTTATTCCACAATAATCATCATGCGTATGTTGAATTCCATCACTCATTTCAATTATTCAATTATCGCCATCAACATAAATACCTTTTACTCTATTTTTAACATCTTTATAATTTTCTTCAATTGCTGCTAAACAGTGTTCTCCATCTCAACAGTCAGCAAATTCATCTTTTCCATGAATTTCATAAAATTTATTAATTCTTAATTCTTTTCTTGATTCCATACCTTATTTTCCTTAATAATTTTATTTTTTACTAACACATTTAAATGTAATTTATCTATCACAAAATACTCCTTACAACGAATTTGTTAGTTTAGCTTCTTTATCATTTGGTTTATTAAAATAAATTGTTAATGCTTCATCGACAATTTTTTTTGCAAATACTTCATCATCACCAAATGGAGAATTTAATTCATAACATGTGTAAATCATTTCTTTAGCTAAAAAATACAAATCTTCTTTAAAATTTTTTTGAACTTCTTTGTCATTAAAATCAACAGTAGTTGTAAATGGATAATTATCATATCCAATATTTAATGTAGGACAAAAAGATTGAATATTTGATACAAAATCAATAACGGTTGATATATCTTTTTTGATGTCTCTTATTACAATATCGTTTTCATAATAAGCAGCATCATTTAAAAGATTTTGTTCTTTAATTATAATGTCAAGTTGTATTCCTTCATAACAACCATCAATTAATTCAAATTCTAAATAACAAAGTTTTTTATTAATTTCATTAATTTTCGATTTAGTACAAAGTATATCTGAGTCAAATTGTTGTAGTTTTATTCATTCAAAATAATCTTCAATTTCATCTTTTGTTTTATTTTCAAACTCTTTAGGAAATTCATTCATATAATCTTTGCGATCATATGAACCTTCTTCATAACCACTTGGAATTGCATAGATTAAAATATTTTTAAATGTTGTTCGGTTTCAATTACTTCTTCCCATATTCCTACCTACCTTGCCCTGCAGTATTAGCTGCTGTTGGTTGAGCATCATCTTGCTCTAAATCTAATTCATCTTTAATAAATTCAATTGCATCTTCTATACTATATCTACAATCTCCAGATATTGCATATCCAACATAATCTAAAGAACCACGTTCTTTTCCATAAATTGTTTGTAATGCATCTAATATTGCTTCTTGTTTTTCGCCTTTGTCTCCAAACTCAGGATTTGCATAATATTTTCTTAACAATTTATCCAATTCATCTAATTTATCTAAATTTGAAAAATTTGAACTTAATGGTTCTAAATGTGATGCTTGATCGATTTTTTTACTCATATTAATTTACCTTTCAATGTTTCTAATTTGATTATTCATCATAAAAAGATCAAAATAATGAAAAAGTACCAACCACCTTGGTACTTTTGTGTAATACAAAAATGAAAATGAAGGTAGCAAGAGTATTTGTTATTTAAAATTTAGTTCATTTTTTAGTTGTTCTTTCAAATTTTTTTGTTTTTCTCTAAAATCCCAAGGGAATGTTTTTTTACTTACATTGTTATCATAACTTTTCTTTGTTTCATAAAAACAATGGTTTAAATCAATTAATAACGGATATATTGTTTCATCTTTATTTACAATTATAATTCTACTTCTTGGATTAATAGATAACTGATAAAAAATAATATCTTCAGTTGGGTTTTTTTCAAAAAATAATTGTTGTAAATCACTATATAAATTTGGATGACAATTTTTTATTACATTAATTAATATTTCTTTATGACAGCCTCTAATAGAATGATTACTATTCCCATTTTTACTGCTTTTTAAATTAGTAAAAAGTTGAGATATATTTTTATAATCAATGCAATGTTTTATTTTATTTTTTACATCATTTAAAATTATTTTATTTAATACATCATCTTCACATTTTAGTGAATTATTCTTTGTTTTCCTTCATTCGTTAGTTATATTTTTTTTATATTTAAAAGAATGAAATTTGAATAAATTTAAATTAATATACATACTAATTTAACTATTCTTTAAATTTTAAAAAATTATCATCTTCAATCATAAATTCTTTACAAATATCATTAATTCCTAAATTTCCCCTTGCTTTAATTCAAGATAAATTTTTATGACTTTTATCTATCAACCAACTTGGTTCTTTATCTTCATATTTTTTAAAATATTTTAAATATTTTTTATCAATTTCTTTTTCTTCGGTTTTGCTTAGAAAAAAAGGGTCAGATTCGGTTTCTTTATTAAATCATGGTTGTAAATAATTAAAACTTTCAACAGAAACAGGTCCATATATTCATGCTTGAAAGTTTTTATCTTTTTT
This sequence comes from Mycoplasma sp., assembly GCA_045657345.1. GTDB lineage: Bacteria > Bacillota_I > Bacilli_A > Mycoplasmatales > Mycoplasmoidaceae > Mycoplasma_L. The sequence continues at coordinate 4,230 of JAZOSV010000065.1, forward strand.
AAAATATGAATCTTTTGTTTCTTTGTTTTTTAATTCTTCATATCTAATAAAAAACAAAATTTTTTGAATTTTTAATAATGATGTTATTTCTTTGCTAACTAATCATTTTGATAATGTAATTATATTCTTTTCCATGATAATCTCCTGTTTTATATAATTAATTATATTAATATGTTTTAGTATTATCAACATTTTTACTTTTTATTGTTGATTTTAACAACAATAATTTTTAAATCAATTGTTTACTTCAACAATTGCATTTCTGTCTTCAAGTGATTCATATTTTTGTTCAAGTTCAGATAATTTTTGAGCAATATCGTGATTTGAACATTGAAGTCAAAAATCATCAATTTGATCCTGTTTTGTTTTTATTTGTTTAATTTTAGGATTAATATTAGGTCTAAATCATAAACTATCATTTATAATTTCAATCTTTTTATAAATACCATTATAACCTTGTGCTAACTCTTCTAATTCTTCTAATTGATCTATTGATAAATTTTTAACTTCTACAATTTTAAAATCTCTACTATTCTTTTGTCCACCAACAGCAACTCTTCCAATAAATTCAGCTTCTATAAATTTACCAAAATTAGCTGGTTTAATTCCAAATTTCTCATTTTCTTTATACATTGTAGGAACAACAAATCAATTTGAATTAGACAATGTTAAATTTGAATGATTATTAAAATTAGGTTTTAAAATTAAATCATCATTATTAAATTTTTTATTTAAAAAATTTTCAATATCAAAAGATCTTTTTATTTTTTCTTCCTTTGTTTTTCCATCAAAAATATAATTTAAAGCGATATTTATATATTCTGTAAGATCTTTTCCTTCAAACAATTTATCTAATGATTTATCCATAAAACCACTTATCTCCTTTGGCCTGCAGTATTAGCTGCTGCTTCAGTTTGAGCAACATCTTGATCAGCAACATCTACTAAGTCCTGAGCTATATGCTTTGTTGCTTGTGAAGGTTTTTGTTCTGGTTGATCAATTGGTGTTGCTTGTGTTGGTTGATCCTGTGCTTTTTTATATTTTTCTAATATTTCTTTTGCAATTGCTATTTCAGCATTAGTAATTTTGACTGCTTCTGTTATTCATTTACCATCTTGAAAACCACTAATACGTTTTTTAACGAAACTATTTTCTTTTTCATTATATTCAATTGCTTCAAATACATTGTTTGTTGGTGAAATAAATTCAGCATTAATAATATGAATATTTTTATCTTGATTGCTATTAGTATAAAATGCTAATAATTTAGCAGCTAATGTTTTATTAATAGGAGCAGTTGTTTTTAAGGAAGAATTATCATCAAAAGCATATAGTTTTTTGTTTTCATTGTTTTTTTTAATTGCAGTCGGTAATTCAACAGCTGTTTTAATTACTCGATATAAAAAAACAAGCATACCACCAAGTAATAAAGGTGGAAAAATTAAACCAACAAGACAAGAAATAATAACACCTTTATTTCTTTTTAATCCTAAATTTTTTTTAAAAGCCTGTCAAAAAACCGAACGATTTGTTCTAATGTTTGTATCTTCATATCTTTTAATTGTTTTTGTATTCATAATATAATAAATAATTTCCTTAAATATTTTCTAATTTCATTATTCATCATAAAAAGATCAAAATAATGAAAAAGTACCAACCACCTTGGTACTTTTGTGTAATACAAAAATTAAATTATTTTTATAAAATTAATATCTATTTAATTATTAATTCATTCTTGAAAATTACAACCACTTGTTCTTTTGGTTTTAGTGTTATATTTTCGCATAATGCATTCTTTTAACTTTTTACCAGTAATAGTTGTTTTTAAAACAACATCACTATTACATTTAGGACATTTTCCAACAACTTCAAATGCTTTTTTAACTTGATGATCAGCAGAAGTTAATGGGACTAATTGATATAATTTATTTTCAAACATGTTTAAAAATTCTTTTAAATACTTACGATACTCAATTTTTCCTTGTGCTATTAAATCTAGACAGTTTTAAATAAATTGCCCACTTTCATTATATAAATTTTTTTCATATTCAGTAGGTGTAAATCATTTACCTGTTTTTATACCCATCTTTTTGGACACCCCTATATAATGTATCTGTGGGGTAGACGAAAAAATCC
>JAZOSV010000066.1:0-3183 GCA_045657345.1 Mycoplasma sp.
TAACTTCAAAAGGTTCCATTATTACTCAGAATTAGAACATCTACCTTATGCTCAAAGATTTTTAATACCTAAAATTGCTATAAATTCTAATATAATGAGATATAGAAGTTACCAGTCCCAAAAGATGGTGCATTAAACAAATATAATTGAATTTAGTATTTATATTAATGAACAATTTATTTTTTAATTACTAACTTATTATCAGCTATTATTAAGAATTTATTGTTTTCAAGACGATATTGTCTATTTTGTGATGCTTTTAGTAAAAATTCAATGATTGCATTCACTTTATTTCTATTATTGTTTTTTTCTAAATGAAATTTTAAAAATTCATAAACTAAATAATATTTTTGTTCATTTGTAAATTTCATTCAAAAATTTAAGTCAAAACCCAAATCACATCATTTTTTGAAATTTTTCACAATCAATTTATCATTTTTCTTATTTTGTTTATTGAATTTTCTGACTTTTTTACGAAATTCAATTAATTGATCATTGTTTCAACTATTAATTAACTTTCTAACCTTGTTTCTTTCATAAATATCTAGCTCGTTGCTGCTATCAATAGCATAATTTATGCCTCTTTCTTCACAATAACGCAATAAAGTTTGCTTTTTAAGACGAATCACTGGACGCTTAATTTTAAGGCCAAAAACCTCATTTTTCGGGCGAATTCCATAAAAAAGGGACTTTGAATCACGTGCAAATTGCATATGAGCAGTTTCTAAATCATCATTAAGGTTATGAGCCACAAAAATATGGTTATTTCGCTCAATTTTAGCTATTTCGGCAAAAAAAGTATACCTAATTTCTCGTGCAAGTGCCTGAAAATTAACATTTTGGTAACTTTCATAGAATTTTTTATCAATTTCCTTAACATAATATTTTATATTATGTTCCTTACAATATTTAACTACAATTTCAACATCTTTACTACTATCATGTCTTTTGTTATAATTAACAACACAAACAGCTAAAGCTTTTCTTTTGAACATATCAAGCATAGCCATTGAGTCAGGACCACCAGAAACCGCAAAAATATATTTCACTATTAACTCCCTTTTCCACTCAATGATTTCTTTTCCAAATCTGAAAATTCATAAAGATTAATATTTTGACAAATAACACAAACATTATTGATAACCTTGGATATCTTTGTTAACTCATCTTGGGTGAAATTACTTAAAACAAAATTAGCTAATGGCACCTTTTTATTTCTTGGGCCAACACCAATTCTAATTCTTTTAATATTTTCTGTTCCTAATTTCTCAATAATATTTTTCATACCATTTTGACCGCCTGAACTTCCAGTTGTTTTTAGCCGAAAACTACCGATATTAGTATCTACGTCATCATAAATAATATATAAATCATCAATTGACAAACCATAATAATCAATAAATGACTTAACGAATTCACCTGATAAATTCATATATGTTAGTGGCTTAGCAATTACTACTTTTTCCCCATTCAAAATAAAAACCCCGAATTCGCCATTAAATTGTTTTTTGTCTAAAAGTATTTTATTTTTTTTAGCAAAAGCATCAATGATTTTAAACCCAATATTATGGCGATTGTTTTTATATTGCTCACCCGGATTGCCTAGACCGACTATTAACTTTCCCACTTTTCCACATCCTTAATATTAATAATTAATATAAAATAATGATAAAATAAAGAATATTATTTTTATTAAAATAATTTATTATGAAAATCGTTATAAAAAAAAATGTTTTAAATAATATTTTAGAAATGGCTAACTTGATCATTAATGAAGATAATATCAATCCTGTTTTAACTAATATCCTGATAAATGCTTCAATAGATGAAAATAAAATAACTTGCATATTTAGTAATGAAAACATTTCTGTAAAAGTTGATATCAATGAAAAAGTACAAGTAGAAAAAAAAGGTAAGGTATTAATTAGAGCAAAAATTCTAAAAGGTATTATTTCTAAACTTCCAAATGAAGATATTACATTGGAACAAATTAGCAATAGCTTAAAAATATTCAATTCTACTTTTGATGCAAATGTTAACTTACTAGATGAAAATATGTATTTAAATATAAACTTTAATTCTAATTCAAATTGTGAATTTCAAATTAAAAGCGATATCATTAACGAAGCATATCGAAAAACTAATCATTGTCTAGCTAATGCTACAGATAAAAATTTAATTATTAATGGTATTTGTATTGATAGTACAAATGATGAACAATTGATAAATTTCATTACAACTGATAGCTATCGAATTGCTTTATATAAAAAGCATTTTGTTGGTCCAAAATTTAAAATTGTTGTTGATATTAATTTATTGATTTTTATTACACATTTTTCAAAATTAAACGAGAACATTCTTTTTAATATTGACCAAAATAAAATTTATATCAAGTGAGATAACATTGTAATCGTTGCTAAAATTATGCTTGGTACATATCCAAATGTATACAATATTTTTAATAGTCAAAATACACAAACATCTGAATTTGTTGTTAATGCAAAACAATTATTTAATGTTATTGATCGAGGTATGTATTTGGTGAATAACGATAAAACACCAACAACATCAATTTCTATTAATCAAAATTTTCTAGAAGCTACTTTTAAATCAATTGAAATTGGTAGTTCTTCTGAAAAAATACCAATTGAATCAATTAATATTGAAGAAAACATCAAATTTATTATTAATGCTAGATTTTTGAACTCTTCATTAAAAGCTTTTGATGATCATGACGTGAAATTAATTTATACTGGTGTGAACAAACCAATTATTATTGCTGACTTAAAAGAAAAAGACTTTATTCAGTTAATTTTACCAATGAGAAGCTACTAGAATACTGTCTATAATTAACATAAACAATATTTTTATTCGTTTTTACAAGTAATGAATATAAAACTTCATTTATTTATTTTTCGTTGTTTATTTTGCAAATTTTGACATTTTTAATGATTTTTTTTGGCTTTTTCGCTCTACTTTGCTTAATAAAATACTCAATTTTTAGTTTGAAAAACGATATAAATATATAATATTTATATATTTATCTAAAATGAAATATAAAGTGCAACACTAATATTAATATATCATATTAAAATTGTTGATGCATTAAAGTACTCTTGGTTTGTTGGCTAAGAGTATTTTTATTTTTTAGTTATTAAATGATCAAAATTTTATTTTTGTATT
>JAZOSV010000067.1:0-5748 GCA_045657345.1 Mycoplasma sp.
TTATATATTAATATATAAAAATTTGAAAAATTTAAGATAGTCTTAAAAAAAGCTTTTTAATATTATATAATTACAAGTAGAGTTTATTTTAGAAAGAATCTTATGGCAGACAATAAAGAAAAAGAAAATAACCAAAATAAATTACCAGAAGGTTATGATGTTATAGGTGAATATCAAGATAATATTGAACAAAGTTTAGTTGACAACTTATTTGATTATTTTGGTAGAGCTTTTTATAAACCATCCTCATCTGATAATAAAAATAAAATAAAGATTAGAAATTCTTATTTATCTAAATATGATAAAAAAATTTTTAAGTTAGTTAATAAGAAATTTATTGTTTATTCTATAGTTGCAGCAATTTTCTTACTATTAACAATTGCAGGCTTCTTATTATATTACTTTTTTGTAGGTGATTCAGTGAATGCTGTATCAATAAAAGCTTCAGATTTAGCTGCTAGTAACAACTTAATTACTACTCAATCAGGTTGATTAGCTTTATTTTTGGCTGTCCTAGTTTTTATTTGTTTATTAGGAGTATTAACATTAGTTTTCCTTGTTATAACTGTTATTTGATATTTTAGGACTAACAAGCAATATAACCGAATAATTAATAAAAATAAAATGTGAAACAAAGCTTTTTATAATTTTGCTAACAATCTATCTGAAAGTGGTCTTGTTAATGCTATTCAAGCTTCAATTCCAAACTTAGTTATAGATAAACATACACCATCTTTTGATCGTTCAATCTATAATATTCATAATCGTATTTATTCATATGCTGATATCCCACAAGATGCATGCCGAACTGATTTTAAATGTTTAAGTTCAGGTTTTTATAAGGGTAATGCTTATTCATTAAGTTATTCTAGTTGAGAATGATTTAGAGAAGCTAAAGTTGTTGATGAAAATAGACAAGGTAAAAATAAAATTAATATTCATGCAAGACGTTCTTTAAGAAGATTTGAAGATAATATTTGTGTTTTAACAGTAGATATATTTGCTGAACCTAAATTAAACTTTGTTTTAAATAATCCTGATGGTAAAAATATTAGATTACAAAATAAGATTTTTAATAATGTTTTCTCATTAGCTGTTAATAATCCTGATTTAGCTTATACTGTCTTTACTCCATATGTACAACATACATTATCAAGATGCAAAACTTGAACAGATGCATGTCGTAGCATTAGACAAGTGATCAAAGAAGGTTCAAAAATATATGTTGTCTTTGATGGCAAAAAAGATTTCTTTAAATTCACAAGAATTATTGATCCAAGATTAAATTATGTGTTTAACTCAGTAGAAGCTAGAACTAGTGCACTTATTGATCAAGACCACAAGTTAGTTAGAGCATCAACAACAGAATTATTAAAATTAGGATCATTAGATGAAACGGCTTCTTTGATGACTGAATATATCCTAGAAGAAACTGATTTATTTTTTACTGCTTTAGAAATGGCTACATGCTATCCAATGGATAATATTATTGCTAAAAAACGTAAAAATGCACGTACATTGTATGATGTTTTAGAAGAAAAATGTAATAATCCATCTAGTACAAAGTTTAAAACACTAGTTGAATTAAATGATAACTTTAAAGAAATTGCACAAGAAGATGTTGCAATGAAAAAGAGAACAATTCCAATTTTTAGACCATTAGTAAACATTAATATAGATAATTCAAAAACTTTAGACAGCTCTTTAAAAATTTAAAACTAGTTATATTTTAATAGTATATAGAGAACAACAATAAAAGTGTTCTCTATTTTTATATAATATATAAAATAATATATGGTTTTATTTTTATGTCTGTTAATAAATATGAATTAGCATCTAGTCAACGTCGCTTTTTACTAAGAATATCAGAGTATTTAATTTTAATTAGTTTGAATATAGTTATTATGTATTTATATACATTTAAAATTGTTGATTTTAGTAATTATGATGCTAACTATAATCACAACCTATTTTCATTGGCATTTACATGTGCCCTTATTACAGATTTTTTATTTTGAAGTATTTATTTTATAATTATTCCTTATTTTTATAAAGGATATACTTTGTTAGCTAAATTATTTAAGCTAAAACTCTATTGTGCTCAATCAGAATGAAAATTACTTAATTTTTTTAAAAGAGAAATATTGTTATGAGTCCCAATTAATATTTTATTTATTATCATTGGATTAATTTCTTTTGCTTTCAATGATCCGATTAATTTTTTAGTTTCGATTGTTTTGATTAATAAGCAAAGTAATAATGTTTGGCAAACAATAATAGCTACCTTCTTATTATTTTTAAATATCATTCTTTTTTTACCAATAATTTTAGCAATCATTAATTTATTTTTAAATAGTAAAAAAAGTACTTTTATTGATCGCTTTAGTCATTTAAAATTACTTTATATGAAACCTATAATGTCAATAGAAGATGTCAAAAACAACAAAGAATCAAAGACATATGATTTACCACTTCTAATAGATCCTGATGAGTTAGAAAAACTATAACTTTTCATCAATTTCTTTTAATTTTTTATTAATCATTTCGATTTTTTTTTCTGTCGGAACATTAGCATCAATTGTAATAAAATCAATTCCATAAGTTAGACATGTTTGTTCTAAAAAGTCTACATAAACTTCATTTAAATTCTTGAAGTATAATAAATTATTTTCAAAGTTTTCAATTTCAATTTGTCGATTTCTCTTGAATAGCCTTTCTACAAATAAGTCTCAATCACTCTTTAAAATAACATAAAGTTTTGGTACACCAACCGAGTAAATTAATTCATTTACTTTTTCGCGTCACATGTTATCATAAAAACCAAAAACTACTGGATCAGATACCATATTTTGATGTGCAAATAGTCTATCTTCAAAAATAGTTCTATCAACAATAACATTTTTATGATTGCTAACAAAATTTTTATAGTTATCAAAACGTTTTAGAAAAAAATACAATTGAAAAACACAAGCAGCAATATTTTGCTTTTCATATAAACCTTTTAATAGCGATTTCTGAATATCATCATTTTCATCAAGTTCTAATAAAATATCAGCTTTATTTTTCTTAGCTAATGCCTCAACTAATGTTGTTTTTCCAGTAGCTATCATTCCACCAATGGCTATAATATTAGATCTCTTAATTGGTTTAAATTCTTGTTGTTTTAACTTCATACAAATATGAATTATATATTATTAAAAATAAATTTTTAATTTTTGAGTTAACAATTAATATTATTTTTTTAAAAAAATAAAAATAACTTAATTTATGATATAAAAATATGACTTTTTTGTTATATTAGCAAATTTGATAGTAAAAGATCAAAATATATTTAGAAAAGATAATTATGATTTATAAGAAAATCAAAACCATTAATAATTATATGAAGTTACATAAGTGAAATAGCTTTATCCTTGTTTAAATTTAACAAGATGATTTAGTTATGATAGCTGTTTGCTTGTACTATATTTATGATATAAAAATAAGTTATATTAGACATAAGTTGAGGTATTATGAAGATTAAAAAATGTTGAAAATATGTTTACCTATTTTATTATTAGGAGGGGCAAATTTAACCACTAGTTCTTCGCAGTTTCTTGTTCTAATTCAACAACTGCTTCAACTCGCAAAAACCAAATCAAAATATAGGTAGTAGTGAAAGTACAGGAAACGGCGGCTCAACAGCTCCTTCAAATCCACAGAACCAAGACCAAGATCAAAATATAGGAATAATGAAATTCCAAAGACCTTTTTAGAAGTAGCAAAGATCTCATCATTTGTTAAATGAAAAGGATATGGCGACATCTTTGCAAAAACTAAACAAAAATATACAAGTGATGAAAAAATATCGATGATGCAACTTATGCTATTTTCTCAAAGTTAGATATTGGAGCAGATAATACAAATCTTAAGTTTACTACTTTGAATAGTTTAGTTAGATGACTTTTCTCTCTCTAGTTTTAGGGAGACTATATAGCAATGTTGTTGATATTAATATTCAATCGCAAGATGAAAAACAAGCAAAAATATCAATGTCATTAGATTTTAATAGTACTAATGATAATATATTTAAAAATTTATTTGGTAAAACTACTAATAAATTAAAGTTAGAAAATAAACTATTCAATACAATTTCAAAATTAGAATTTATTTTTGTTTTTAATTGTGATATTCAACAAGAACCTGCAAAGGGTTGACAAGATTGAAATGGTAATCTTAATGCACCACTTTTTCATTACACTTTTGATATAAGTATTAATTTTAGTTTTAATAACGGAAGTAGCAATGTAGAAGTTCCAGTGTATAGTAATAATCATATTATTTATTATCTGGTATTGATTATGATAATTCATTCAAAGATTTTAGTTAATGTTGATTTAAGTGAAATTTGATATTGTGTACTAAGTTTTGATAAATCTGAAAATTAAATTAAGAGAATTGACATTAAAGAAGTTAAGTAATTTTAACTATTTTCTTCTTTGTGCTTTTTAATATTTGAAAATTTATTTAATAAACTTAAATTAATTAAAAAAATTTTATGTAAATTGAATAACTAGACCTATTATTAATAATAATATAGCTAATATGCTATAAGTAATGAATGATATGATAAATCATTTTTTAGCTTTTTCTGACCTTGTTTTGCTAAATTCTTTATATTCTTCAAAATTATTAACATCATTAACGGCATGATCATATACATAAAACTCTAATTTTTGTCTTAACTTAGAAAGTTTCATTGATCTAGAAAATTTTAACAAACTAAAACTAAAAGCATTAGCAAATCCAGTGCGACCAATCAATCATAATGTATTAAATAATAATGGAATAATACCAAGACAAATTAATGAATTAGTTCATACTTGTTTTTGTGAGAAGATAGGATAAAACTTACTAAATCCTATTCCAAAAATACAACTTGTAGAAATGATAAAAAAAAGCGTAATAAAAATAAAAGGTATAATTCCATTTGGATATGAATTAGCTTTAATATTCTTATCTTTTGTTTGTTTATTTTTTATTGTTAGGTTTTTCCCGCTCTTAATTTTAAAACCTTCGCTAAAACCGCCATTTACTTTGTTCATTTGATGATTTGCTCCTTTGTTGCAAAAACAAAATGTTCTCTATTTTCATCAACAGAATAAAACTTTGGTTTATCTTCGCTTTTATCATATTCTTTATCATATTCAAGATTATCATTTACATTAGCTAAATTAACATGAATTTTCCTTAGTTCTGGACTAGATTTAATTAATGATTTAGTATATGGATGAATTGGATTTTCAAAAATAGATTTTGTTTCTCCCTTTTCTACTATTCTGCCTTTATGCATAATAATTAAACGGTTTGAAACATATCTTACCATCGATAAATCATGGGCTATAAATAAAAATGTGATTCCTAATGAATGAGATAAATTTTTCATAATATTAATTACTTGAGCTTGTATTGAAACATCCAAAGCAGATATTGGTTCATCTGCAATAATTAATTTTGGTTTCATTATTAGAGCTCTTGCAATCACAATTCTTTGCCTTTGGCCACCAGAAAATTCATGAGGGTAACGATAAGCATGTTCATTCTTTAATCCCACATCATTTAATGCTTGGTAAACATATTGTCGAGTAATAATTTGTTTTAATGGATGATTGTAAACTTTTATCTTGTATTTATTAGTTGTTCTAATTTTTTTAAAAATATAAATTTCATCCAAATATGTTTCTAATTCAAAATCAATTGCTTTAATAT
>JAZOSV010000068.1:0-5680 GCA_045657345.1 Mycoplasma sp.
TATCTCCTAATTCTTTACATTCTTTTTTAATCTCTTCTAATTTATCATATAAATAACTTTTATAAATATATAATGTTTTATCACTTTTAAAATCTTGTTTATAGTTCATCATATTTAATGTCTTTTGTTTTAATCCTTCAATAACTTCTTTATTAAATCCTTCTGTTTCATCAAATTCCAAACTATTAAATTCTTCATTAAATTCTTCAACACTTAAAGGTAATGACTCAAACATATATAATTTTTGTTTTAATTCATAACATGAATTAATATAACCACCTTTTGCAACTTCTTTAATATTATCAAATATTTTATTATACATTATATATTGTAATATACTAACACCTTTATTTTCATTTTCTGCTTTTTCTCCAATTTTTGTAATTGTTTGTTTCTTTACTTGTTTAACATCTTCTTTAACCTTATAATTATATTGTTTTAGGAATTCATTAATGTTAATACTTTCAGAAGTTGGAGCAATAGACATTAATTGGAAATTATCAATACAATCATCAACAATATCTATTATTTTATCATGTACAGGTCTTATATATTCATTATATTTAATTTTTTCACTAAATGAACATCTTAAACACTGTCTATCACCTTTACCAACATATACAGTTGAATCAAAAGCAGATTTTTCAAAATAATCAAATTCAACAGCTTTTGATAATATATATTTATTTATTAAATCTCTATCACCATAACAATTTATAAATACATGACCTGAAAAATCTTTATTGTTCTTATATTGCTCTTTATCACTTAATTTTAACAATATTAAATTAAACTTTTCATTGCTGTTGATACTTTTAACAAATTCATTTATTTTTTCATCATCTTTATATTCAATAACACCAACAATATAAATATTTTGTTCTAAGTTTTCAGCTTGTGTAAATTCTGTTAATTCTTTATATATATTTTCAAAACTATTAAATTCATTTTGTAATTTAATTAAAGCATTATCTTTATTAATATCTTCACAATCAATATCATAAAATATATTTGATTCATCTAAATAACAGTCTTCAGAATAATTTAATGATGTATTGATACCATTTTTTAATACTTCTTGTAATGTTGTTATGTGATATGTTGATTCATCCTTATGAGCAAATTGAATTGATGAAATTTTATTATCTACATAATGTAAATATGTTGTTTTATTTTTAATTTGTTCATTGATTACATTAATTTTATTATCAATTTTACTTATTATTCCATTGTAATAATCAACTAATGCCATACTATTTTTGTTATATTTTTCATAATCTTTATTGTGTGAGTTCATGAATTTATTAATATAATCATTGTTTGAACTGGCTTTAAAATCTGGTTTTGATGATTCAATGAATGATTTGAGAGCTTGTAATTTGTTAATGAAGATTGACATTTTATATATTTAAATAAAATTAAAAAATAAAAAATTGAAAAAAAATTGAAAAGTTGTAAAATAAAAAATTAAGCTTTTTATTTACCTAATTTAGCTTTTAACTTCTTCATCAATTCACTTTCTGAGCCTTTCAGGTTTTCTCCTGCCATTCTTAACCTTCCACAACCATCAACTTTAACAGGTTCATTAACAATTTCCATATCAGCAGGTTTTGAACTTCCACCAGGAACTGGCTGAGATGAAAGAGCACCTTCTGAACCTGATAATGTTAATCTACCTCCATAAACACCAGCAGCAACATCTGCCACAACTTGTGGTTCATATTTTGGTAATTTATCAAATATAGTTTTATAATGTCTAATAATAACTGGCTTTGTAATCTTCCACTTTGGAACCATACCACCAGTCTTTGATTTTGTTTTCTTTTCAACTGCTTTCAATGTATTAACATCAACAAATGGTAAATATCCAGCAGCTTTATCAACTTTATTTAATCCTTCTGATTTAATCACATCTGGTAATTTATCATATATTTTTTTAACATTATCCAATACTTTTTGTTTTTCTTCATCTTTTAGATTAGTTTGTTTTGTTATCTCTTCTGTTGTATCTTTCACTTTATTAATAACATTTTTAATATCATTAACTGCTAATTGTGGATTCTTGTTTTTAATATTCTTAATAATGTTTTCAATCATATCAGTTATTGAACTTGCTGATGATATTCCTGTATTAATCATTGTTCCTAATGTTGGAACACCAAAACTACTACCAACAGCATTACCAACTTTTGAAATAACATTTTTAGCTGTATCACTTTTAGATATAGCATCAATTAACATTTTAGGTCCTTTATACATATTTTTAGTTGTTTCAACTGCTGAATTTAATATTCTCTTGCCAAACTTTTTAGCACCTTCCCAGAATGATTTTAAACTTCCACCATAATATTTAGCATCAGTATATTTTCTTGCTAATCCTTTATCAATACTTCTTAATGATTTAATATTATAATGTCTGTCATTTTCTTGAGCATTGATAAAAGCTTTCCTTAAACCTTGTGTTTTAGCTGATAGCCTTGATATGTACATTTAATAATTAATAAAAATATATATAAACATAATTAATTTTATAAAATATGATTTTGTTTTCATTTTACATATAACTATTTGTTTTCATCTTTTTAGAAACTCTGTTTCTGTGTATGCTTAGCATACTGTACAATTTGAGCACAAACCATAAAATCACTATCTGCTAATTGATTATTAATACTTAAACCATCAGCAGTTTTTAATTCAAATTCCATATAATTTAATGTATCACCATCAATTTTAAATTCAACAGGTTGTAATGATGTCCAAGTTTTAAATTTAAATGGAGCAATAGCAGAAGAGAAAGGCCACAAAGTATTATTAGGTGTGAATCCTTGACCATCTTTTGATGTTTGTGTATAACCATTTACATTTGGAGAAGTTAAAACAAAATAATTAAAATCTTGTATTACTGGTGATAATGTTGATTCAACTGTTTCATTTTGATTTAATGTAATTGGTAAATTAAATATACCACATATTTTATTACTTAAGAATGATGAATTATTAATTGTTAATACTGCTCCAGTATTATTTTTTAATAACATTTTACCAGTATTATAATTAACAGATAAAACACCATAAACACCTAAATTATTATATGCTGCTACAATATCATCAATTTCATAAATACCTGGACCAATTACAACATCATTTTCAACATATAATGTTTCATTTACATTTGGTATAACATTTGAGAATTGAACAGTTAAAATTTTCAATGAATAATCATAATTGGCAATATCCAATTTTAAAGGATTTGGAAAGATTTGATAACATTTAAATGTTTTTGATGACATGATAATTTGTGTTAATATATTCTGATTCATTTAATTAAAATTAAATTAACTTTTTCACAATCTTTAAATTTAAATTTTATATTTTATAATTTTATAAATGGCAACTAATAATATAACAGAAGTTAAAGGTGTTGATAGTCAAAACTTTGATTATTTGCTAGCAGAATCTAATTATAAGATTGATAAATCATTGACTTTGAGACAAAAATCAGTTAATGTACCTCTTGTACCTGTTCTTGCTGCTCCTATTATATTGGATGCTAATGCTTTTAATCTTGGTGCTCAAACAACAGCAACAATGCCAACAATTACACCAGCAGGTACTAAACTTAGAGCAGCTGTAAATGATACACAAAAAACAATTCCAGGTATTAATATTCCAATTGATTTATCAGCTATGGATAATAATATCCTTGATTTAAGAGATGGTGAATTATCAATTCAAGCACAATTTTATTATGAAATTGAAGGTAAAGATAATATAAGTTCAATAGTAATTCCATCATCTTTAGATGAAGCTAGTTTAAAAAATACTATTGCTGTTAATGCTCCATCATTTGGTAATCAAGCTTTATTGTCATTGTTCCAAAGAGCAGAATTATATATTGATAATCAACTTATAGCTGCTAATGAATTTCCAGGTATGAGTTCAAATGCTGAATATGCTTTAAGATATCCACATTGTAAGAAACTTGAAAAGAATTATGAAATTCATGGTATGACATCAACTGACCCAAAGAAATATAAATTGGCAAAACCTGTACAAATTCATGTAATAAATACTGCTGCTGGTGAAACTACTTATGAAGTTTATTCAAGTGATAATGATGATGGTTCATATCCTTATAAATATCCAAAAACCAGCAGAGCAAATAACTTTGACCATATATTTGATGAATGTAAAGATAAAAACCAATCATATACTATTTCAGCCATTCCAGTAGGTATTCATAAAACAGGAATTGGTTCAGGTCCTTATGAATCTTATGTTAATGTTGTTGGTATTCTTGGAACTATTACACAAAGAATTAAATTAGCTGATATATTCCCAGTTATTGATACTTTACCACCAATTTATAATCATAAGATTACAATTAAATTTAACAGAGCACCAACAAATGTTTTAATTTGTAATACTAATCAATGTATCAGCAAACCATCAGCTTCAACTATTACATTATGTAGATTCCTTGGTTTCCAACAATTCAAATGGTTCCAAGATGTTTATAAAATTACTGAACAAGTACAAGCAAAAGCAAAAGAATATTATAGTAAAACAATTGAAACAATTATAACTCAAGACCAACAAATTTTAACACAAATTCAAAATGAACCAAGCAAAGCACAAACATTACCATTTAACTTAAATGTTTCAGCAGCTTATAAAAATAAACTTCTTACAATCTGTATTCCAAGAACTAATAATTATTCTAATCAATATTGTGATATTTCTGAATATTATTCAAATGTTTCAAATGATTTATCTTTGGCTATAGCTGGACAAAATAACACAATTCCAGTAATGCATTATGATATTTTGAAAGCACCAGCAAATAGTTATACTTGTGGATATTTAAGACAACTTAGAGTTGAAACAGCAGGAGGTTTGGAACTTTATAACTTTACAATGGAAAATGATGGTTTCATTACTGGTCCTCAAAAACAATTTATAGTGACTTCACCTCAAACAATGCTTAACTATTCAATCCAAAGAGATGGCATGATTAAAATGAATAATTATGAAGATGTTTATAGACAATATGTAAAATCAAGATTACATTTCCAACAATCAGAAGATGAAGCACTTGATTATGAATCATTCCTTAAAGAATATTGTATTTTCTGTATTGATTTATCACCATTTGATTTAAGTGTAAATGAACAATTGAGAATTAATATGACTCTTGCTGATTGGGGAGAAGACTTTAATCCATTCCATGCTGGAAATGATACATCATTACAATATATGTCACCAGCAATTATTTGTAATTTGTTCAAAGATAAGATTTTGAAACTTGAACCAGATAGAAAATGTTCATTGGCTGATATGATAACAGCTAAACAATCAGAAGAACAATTAACAAATACATTTGTTTAAATAATTAATGATTAATCAATTTATATTTTTTATTTTTAATTTAATCATTTTATATTTTCCTTTTAAAAATGACTGAAGATAAATTAAATCTTAAATTCTTCTCACAATTTTTATTTACTGATTGTATTGATAATGGCAGATGGTATGAATTTAAAAAAATATGTACAATTAAAAGATATTGTATTACATTTTGATTATGTAGATTTAACAAATACAATAAAAGCAGTAGAAAGTATGAAAAATATATTGAATACATATAATCCACCAAAAGATTTTAATGAATTGATTGATA
>JAZOSV010000069.1:0-3895 GCA_045657345.1 Mycoplasma sp.
TTTATTACCTAACTATGGTTAAAAGTAGTTTATTTAAAAGATGGTTTATTAAACAATTAACAATTTTAACATAATAAATGCTTTATAATTATAGATAATTATGTTTTCATTTTTAAAACTTAAAAGAGATTTAAAATTAATTTTAAAATTTTCTATTATTGATTTAAGGAGAAGATTTAAATCTTCTATACTATCATGAGCTTGATTATTTATAAGTCCATTATTAATGCTATTTATGTATTGATTTGCATTTAGTTCATCTGGTACTAATACTTCAATAATTACATATACAATTAATGGTGTTACATATAATTTTAAATGAATAGCTTGAATTATTATAGGTGTTTTTACTTGGTCGTATTTTGGAGATGTCTTAATTGCCGGACCTTACTCAATTAAAAATTATAGTTGGATGCCAAGGTTTTTTGGAATTAGTTATATATTTCCAACTATTTTCATTAATACTTCTAAATTCGCTTTCAACTTGTTTCTTGTTTTGATTGGTTGAATAATAGCTATTATTTGTAATGCTACTGACAATGACCCAATAACTAAACCTTTTACTTGAAGTTCTTTAGAAGTAGTATTGGTCTTGCTTTTAATATTTTTGTTTATGATGGGCTATTCTTATTTAACTGCGCCATTATGTGGTATTTCACGTGATTTTCAAAATTTATTATTAATGTTACCTATGTTATTATCTTGGATTTCTGGCGTATTTTTACAGCCAAATCCTGACGCAGGCAATCAAATAGTGAATACAATTTTACAAATTAATCCCTTTAACTTTTTGATCAATGGATTACGTTCAACTATTTTAGGATATGGAGAGCTATTTACTCCTAATCCATACGCTGAATGATATTCAATTCTTTCTTTCTTTTTAATTTTAATAGGATTATGAGTGAGTGGTTTTATTATTAATCGTATTTCATATAAATTTATTGTCGACATTATTTAGAGGGTGAAATGAAAAATAAAAAGATAGATATTGAATTTAATAACATATCAAAAAATTATTTTCTTTGTAAAAACGACTGAGAAAGGTTTCAAACTTTATTTTTCCCATTTACTCGAAAAAAAAGGACTAATACAATCTTGAAGGATATTAGTTTTCGAATTCATCAAGGTGAAAAAATTGCATTAATTGGTAGCAATGGAGCAGGTAAATCAACTATCTTAAAAATTATTTGCGGAATTGTTAAGCCGACGTCAGGCAAGAAAATTGTTAATCGTCGTATTTCTAGTTTATTAAACATTGGTGTTGGTTTGGAAAACGACTTTCTTGGAAGAGAAAATATTTTTATTTTAGGAACCCTTTTAGGATATTCAAAAAAAGAAATTGAAAAAAAAATAGATAAGATAATTGAATTTTCTGAATTGAAAGAATACATAGATTTAGAACTTAAAAGATATAGTGCCGGAATGATATCACGTTTAGGAATGGCAATTATTATTTCATTAGAACCAGAAATTCTAATTGTTGATGAAGCATTATCTGTTGGTGATAAATGGTTTAATGAAAAAGTTAAAAAAGAAATCAATGAATTATCAAAAAATAACAATACAACATTAATAATAGTAAGTCATAATGAAGAAACATTACTAGATTTATGTAATAGAGGAATTTATGTAAAAGATGGTAATATTGTTTATGATGGAGATGTTAAAAAGTGTATTAATATGTACCATAAAGATAAAAAATAATTAATTTATTATAGATACCTTATTTGATAAAATAATAAGTAAAATAAATTATGAACCAAGTTTTTTTTAAATATAATCGTGCTGAATTTTGATTATTTCGTTTAGTTAAACCAATTGGATGAATTTTATTTACATTTGGATTAATATCGTTAATTATTTGTTTAACATTTTTTGTTATCAATTTATTAAAGGTTAAGGAACTAACAGTTATTGATTTTTCTAGTCATCAAGATTTAGTAGGTGCAGGGATAGTGAAATTTGTAGACGAAAACAATGGGTATAATATTTTTAGAAAAATTTATTCTTTTGGATATGCAACAATAATTTCAATCTTATTTTGTGTTATTACCCGAATTAATACTAAGTTTTGGGTAATCCTAAGATTTTTTAATCAGTACTCATCAGTTGTTTTTAGTTGATATCATAATAAAAAGAAATTATTCTCTAGTTTATTTTTTAATTTAATTAGTTTAATTGCAAGTATTATTTTTTGTTATGCCATTTGAAATACACTTTTTATCTTATTTGATTATATAAAGACTATTAATAATGATTATAATAATTTATGCAATCAACTTTTTTTACTAACTAATGTTGATGAATCAGCAATATTTATTCAAAATTTTTTACAAAATGCCAAAATTTTAATTAATAAATTTATTCAAAATTTTTCAATTAAACAACACTTAATTTATTCAATTACTGCTATAGTTAGTTTTACAATTTGAATATGTAGTAACTTATTTTATGGTTTATATTTATTTATTTATATACCAAGATATTATGCTTATGAAGAAAAGAAATGATCTTACTTATCAATGGTCGATGATAACATCTTAAAAGATAAGAAATTGCCAGTTGCTAGACAAATGGATTATTCTAGATTTAATTCTAAAATGTCAAATGGTTATAGTGGAAAAGAACAAAATCTTCGTGACAAACAATATGATATTTATGCCAGAAGAAGAGATCCAATTTAATTATTTTATAAATTATTTAATTTAATGTTTAAATCAAAAATTTCATTAAGAATATCTATTAAAATTGTTGAGATTTCATCATTATATTTTTTATTAATATTAGCTTTACTATAAGAAATTTTTTTAACAATCGCTTCTTCAATCTCTTTCTTAATTTTTATTTTTTGATCATTTTCTTTATTAACATTTAAAACATATTCAGAAATTTTAATTAATTCAACTAGATTAATATTTTCTGACTTTAAGCCAAAAAGTTTTGTAAATTCTTCATTTGCATCTCTATCATCACTTAATTCATTTAGTTTGATATTATAATTTAGTAAATTTCCATTATGACTTAAATTATTTCTGATATCTACCAAAATAGTTATTATGATTTCAAAACATTTAATAGTAATCTTTTTCTTATTTAGAAATTTTCAAATGATCTCGTTTTGTATCTCATTAGATAATAAATTAAATATTCTTTTTAATTGTGAAAAAAGCAAAGTGTTAGATAGTGCAAAGATATTAACATACTCTCAATTAGAAAAACTTTTTTCAACTTTTGAATTTTCTTTATAAAATCATCCATTTTTTATTTTTTTAAGAATGTGATTTGATTCAGAATTTTTAACTTTATTACATTCAGTTTTGATTAGGTTATCATTAAATTGCAAGCTATTAAATAAGATATTAAAAATGTTTCTACTAACACTTTCTTTTCTTTTTTTAAAATATGATAGATTATTTATTGCATTTTCAAAAATAATTTCAAAGTTTTTTTGCCCCAAACTTGCTATATAAGGACATTGCTCTAGTTTATCTAGTTTTTTTGCTATTGATGTAATAGTTGAAGAGTTTAACTTTAACTCTAATCCACGAAAATATTTATAAAATATCCCAGATATTATTCTATTAATATCAAATAAATATCTTAAGTTGTTAGATGAAAAATTTTCAAAATATATTTTATTATTTATATTTTCTTCAAACATTTTAGGATGACAATTATTTTTGACAACATTATAATAACCATAATCATTAATAAATTCGCCAATTTTAAAAGTTCTATATCTATTAATATGAAAATTTTCGGCATAATCAATCATTATATTTAAAATGTTATTTTTCTCAATTATACAATGTGCCATTAACCAAGAATTTTTATTAACTACAATAAAAAATTTTTCGTTACGATGTTTTTTGCACCATTCTTTTGTTAAAAT
>JAZOSV010000070.1:0-13375 GCA_045657345.1 Mycoplasma sp.
GTTTAAAATACATAATGTCCTCTCAAAAGTAGTGTTTTTGAAGTGGACTAAAATCCCCTAAGGTCCTTTTGGGGGATTTTTTCGTCTACCCCACAGATACATTATATAGGGGTGTCCAAAAAGATGGGTATAAAAACAAAAGAAAATATATATTCTATATTTTAAGGACTTTATTACTACTTTTTTTGATAACTAATCAATCATGAAAATATCGTAATGCTTGTATCAAAAATAACATTAAAGATGCAAAAACAAGACAAATAGCTACAAGTACTCATTTTAAATTACCTAATTCCAATTTTTTATAAACATCAGGTACATTACTAGCACCAGTGTGAATGTCTAAAAACAAAATATTTAAACCTGGTGTATAAAAAATTAAAAATATTAATCCAATTCCAAAAAAGAAGGAACCAATTAAATAAGGATTATCAAACATTTCCTTACTAAATAATATTCCTTTTTCGCTTTTACAATTAAGTGAATAAAAAATTCTACACATACCTAATGTTAAGAAAGCAGCATTAGAGGCAGTTTCAAATCGAATGTTCTTAATATATTCAACACGATCAATATTTCCTATATTTGATATATCAGCTGTAATTGATTTATCATCTAAAGAATAGAAGATACTAAAAAAAGCAACAAGAACAATTACAGTCATGATAAGCGAATCTTTTAGTAAATTTATAATAAATTTCTTATTAATAAAAAATTCATTAGCTAGTCGCGGTTTTTCAAAAATAACATTATTTTTATATTTTTCTAATCCTAAAGAAAGTGCAGGAAAAGAATCCGTTAGAAGATTTAAAAATAGTAATTGTAAAGCACTAAAAGGAGAAACAATAATTTTAATACCTAATGAAAATAATGTAATAACAAATGCAATAAAAACTGTTGCTAAATTTCCAGTTAATAGATATCTAATAGAGTTTTTAATATTATTATAAACACTACGACCAAATTTAATGGCAGAAACAATAGTTGAAAAATTGTCATCTGTTAATATTATTGATGCTGCTTCCTTTGAAACTTCACTACCAGTAATCCCCATAGCTACACCAATATCAGCTTGTTTTAATGCAGGAGCATCATTCACTCCATCACCAGTCATGGATACAATTTTATTATTTGCTTGCAATGCACGAACAATTTTAATTTTATCTTCTGGCGAAACCCTTGCATAAACAGAATAACGAGCAACATTTTTTGTTAATGACTCAGTAGAAGTTTTAGCAAGTTCAACTCCATTCATTGATCAATCATTATCTGAAAAAATACCAATTTGTTTAGCAATAGCAGTTGCTGTAGATTGATGGTCACCTGTGATCATAACTACTTTAATACCTGCAATGTGACATTCTTTAATTGCCTCAATAACTTCAGGTCTTGGCGGATCTATCATTGTAATTAAACCAACAAATGTAAAATCATCTTCATCACTAAAAGAAATTTCTTTTTTATTTATATTTTTTATTGCAAAGCACAAAACTCTTTGCCCCTTTTGCGAAAATAAAAGATTAGCTTCATTAATTTTTGATATATCCTGTTTTGTGATTTTACGAACTTGATTATTTTCTAAAATCGTAGTACATTTTGCTAAAATCTTGTCAAAAGCACCTTTTGTAATCATTAAATTCTTATTATTTCATTTAACTAGCGTTGACATCATCATTCTTTCACTATCAAATGATAGTTCATGAATTCTTGGATTTTCTTTTGACAATTTATTGCTATCAAAATTTAATCTATTGTAATACTCAACTAAGCAAATTTCAGTAGGGTCACCAATAACATTACCATCTTTAATTTTTGCATCTGAACATAAAACACTATATTTTACTAAATTAAGCTGTGTATTATCCTTAGTGTTAATTTCATTATCTAAGTATGACTTACCATTAATATAAAATCCTTTAACTGTCATCTTATTTTGGGTAATTGTACCAGTTTTATCAGAACAAATAACTGAAACTGAACCTAAACCTTCAACTGCTTTTAAATTCTTTACAATTGCATGTTGTTTTGCCATTTTTTTTGTAGATAATGATAAAACAATAGTTACAATAGAACTTAAAGATTCAGGTATTACTGCAACAGCTAAGGCAATTGAAAAATTTATTGTTGATGAGAAAGTTCCTAAAATCATCTGAGCAGATTTATCTGTAAATGCTATTTTAGATATGTTGAATACAAATAAAACTAATGTAATAACTAAAACAATTCACATTAAAAGTTTAGCTAAACGATTCAAATTAACTTGTAATGGTGTTTTAGTTTCTGTTGTTTCAATTAATAACTTATTAATTTTTCCAATTTCTGTACTAGATCCAACAGCAGTTACTATTGCTTTAGCTCTTCCATAATTTACTAAACATCCAGAAAAAACACAGTTTAATCTATCCCCAATAGGAACATTACTTTCATTAATAATTAAATTATTTTTAATAATAACCTCAGACTCGCCAGTTAATGATGATTCATTTACTTTTAAATTATGACTTTCAATTAAACGAGCATCTGCTGAAATTAAATCACCAGCTTCTAAAATTAAAATGTCACCAACAACTATTTCTTTAGAATCAATTAAAAAAGCTGCATTGTTTCTAATTACTTTAGTTTTAGGCGAGGAGAGTTTTTTTAAACTATCTAATGACTTTTGAGATTTAATAACTTGAATAGTACCTAAAATTGCATTAATTATTGTCACTGCTATAATTAGAATGAAATTTTCTCAGCCATCAATTTTAGTTAACTCTTTTCCTCATGATTGTCCATCAGGTGGAAAAATAGAAATAATTAAAGAAATGATAGCAGAAATCAATAAAACTATCATTAAGACATCTTTGTATTGTTCAAAAAAAATTTGAATTCAATTTTTTCTTTTTGCAGTTACTAATTTATTATCACCAAATTTATTACGATTATTAATAACTTGATTATCATTTAACCCTATATCTAAATTAGATGAAAATTCTTTTGCAATCTCATTAACATTTTTGTTATAAAAATTAGTATTAATCATTATGACAAGATTACCTCAAAATTTGCATAAATATTTTTAGTTGGTTTCTCCCTAACAAAAATATTATATTTTGCTCAATCAACATTATCATAAATTTTTTTTCACTTTCTTTGAATTGTTTCTGCATTAGATTGAACACATTTTACTGTTTCTTCCAATGTAAAATCACTAATCATACAAGTTAAAATTTTATATCACTTATCGTTACTAAATCTAATCTTTTGAAATAATGAATTGGTTCTTGGCGAGAAAGATAAATTACAATCTCTACATTTAAAAAGAAAATTTTCCTCATCTATCAAATTTATATTTTCACTATTACATTTACTACAAAACTTAGCAAAATGACATTCATCATAAATATCTTTGAAGATAACTTGGACTATGTTTTCAATGTTAATTGATTCTTTTAATTGTGAATTAAAATTATTACTCATAAATATTTAATAGATTTAATTATATAGTTTTATCTAAATTATATTATAAAATTATATAATAATTTATAAATACAAGTAAGGAGAATATAATGATTATAAAAGACGTAAAGGAATTTGATGAATTAATCAATGATAATGAATATGTTGTTGTTGATTTTTTTGCTGAATGATGTGGTCCATGTAAAATGTTGGCTCCAATTTTTGAAGAATTATCAAAAGAAATTAAAATTGCAAAATTATGTAAAGTAAACGTAGATGATAATGAGGAGTTGTCTATAAAATACAATGTTGAAAGTATTCCAACAATTCTTTTTATTAAAAATGGAAAAGTTGTTAGTAAACATATGGGATTTATTGCAAAGGATGCATTGATAGAAAAAATTAAAACAAATGCTTAATTAATTAATCTTATATATATGGAAAATTTAAAAAAAGAACTTAGTTATTTTGATGTTCTTGGGGTTGATGAGGATGCTAATTTAGAGTCAATTAAACTAACATATAAGAAGTTAGTCAAACAATATCATCCTGATAAATATCAAGATCAGACAAAAAAAAAGGAAGCTGAAAAACAATTTAAAATCATAAAAAAGGCTTATGATGCTCTCATGGAAGAGTTTGAAACTAAGGATTGTAATGAATCAATTGATAAGGTTTTAGCAAATGAAGATTTTATTAGCTTTTTTACAAATCATAATATTAATAAGACTAAGACATGGGAAAAAGCAAATAAAGATGAGGATGCATATGAAGAAGCATATAAATTTATTGAAAACCAAATCAAGAAATTTAAAATTGATTGACTATATGTTTTTGAGTGCATTAGAAAAAATAAAATGTTTATTCATTGAGAAGCTAGTGACATTCAATTAAAAAGAATATTGTTAAAAGAAACAATGTTTAGAAAAAAGATTATTAACTCACCATTATATATATGCTTTATTGAAAATAGAAAATTATTTCTTAACCCAAACATTAAACTAAATATTTTTATTAATCCAAGTTTTCTAGGCAAAAAGGTAGAACAAAAAATAAATTATACTTGTCCGAAAATTTGCAAGAACTGTTTTGGTTTTGGTTGCACAAAATGTAATAATGGAATAATTTTTGAACAAATAACAAAAAACTTGAAATTTACTAATATTGAAAATAATGATTTATTTGAAATTAAAAATTCTGGTTTTCAAAACAAATTATGCAAAGGATCTTTAATTATTAAATTTATTTTTGATAGTAAGCAACAAGAGCCACTTCTTGTAAAACAAAAGAATATAGGTAGTGATTTAAAAAATAATTTATTAGATGAGAAATTTTTGGAATTAAAAATTTTAGCAATGAAGCAAATACAATTTTTTTTAAATTTCATAAAACAACATAAGATACATGTGATTTATTCCTCAATTATAATTTTATTAATAATCATTATTATTCTTTTAGCTTGTTTATTGTAGGTGTCTAGTGAAAAATATTACTTTTAATGAAGAGGTTAGATCAGAAATATGCAGCTTAAATTTTGATAAAAATAGTTCCTACTATATCTTATTAGGTTTATTTATGAATGCTGTTGAATTAAAGTTATGTAATCAAAAACAATCATATATTATTACCACCCAATATCCAAAATTAGTTAGATTTATGAATAATTTATTAAGGAATATTAATTCTAAATTTAATTCAAATATTTCTATAGATGAAAAAAACAATATTAATAATAGAAAAATAATTAAATTAGAAATTGTTGATCAAAATAATCAATTTGAAAAAATTTTTAACCTAATGAATTTTAATATCAATATATTAGATGATGAAAATAAGAAAAAGTCATTTATTCTTGGAGCTTATCTTTCTGGAGGTTCAATTAGCTTTTCAACAAAAAAATCATCATATCATTTTGAAATAAAATCATATAAGATGAATTTTTTATTAGATTTAAAAGCATTATTGAAAGAATTTAATATTGAAACAAGAATCATTGATTATAAAAATAAATTTATTTTATATTTTAAAAAAGGTGAATATATATCTGATTTATTAAAGCTATTTAATGTTGTTAATTCATTATATAAATTCGAAGATTTTAGAATTAAAAAGGATTTTTCTAATTCACTACAAAGACTCAATAATTTAGAAGTATCAAATATTAATAAAACAATTGTTGCAAGCTTGCAACAACAACAATGAATTGAAAAAATTAAAAAGACTAAATATTTTAATGAACTAACAAAAAATGAAAAAATATTTTGTAAAATCCGTTTAGAACATTCTGAGTATAGCTTAAGCACTATTAGCAAAATTATGAAAAATGATTATCATATTAATGTCTCTAGAAGTGCAATTAATCACTATATTAGGAAAATAGAAGAAATTTATAATAAAATATCTTATCATAATGAAATATTAGAATTAAATGAAAAAGAAAATTAATTTTAAGAAAACAGTAAAATGAATATGTAGTATTCTAATTCTATCTATAATTCCACTTACTTGTATTTTGCAAGTAGCTATTTCATGTAGTTATAAGGACAATAGTATAGCAACTCCAATTATTCAAGATACAAATATTCCATTTGCTAATACCTTGTCATTAGAAACGGCTAAAAATTTTAAATCATCTAGTGAATTACTAAATTCATTAGATGATTACAAAAAATTAAAAAATAAAATAGTAAATGAAGTTGAAAAAAGTGATTTTGATTTTACTTCATCTACAAATTGAACTAATGATGCTGATAAATTTTTAGATTTAATAAAAGATTATGGAATTGTTAATAATATTGGTAGTACTCCTGAAAAGCGTTTAGAACTATCTACACGTATGGATGAAAAGAATCTTCAAAAATTTACTACTAAAAGAATGTTGAATAATTTTTCTGATTCAGATACTAATGGCGCAATAGATTGCACAGATAAAATTGATTTAACTAAATTTAATGATTTAATTAAGGATAATCCGTTTGGTTTTTTACCTTCTAATTTATCTGAATTTTTATTTTTTATTAAAATAGATGATTTATCATCACTATTTAATATTAAAAATTCAATCAAGGAAATATTAGCTAATTTTAATGATGAAAAAGGCGAAATTAAAATATTTATTGTTGATGAAAATGATGAAAAATTTATTTTTAATTTTAATGCGCAAAATTTAAATAATCTAAAAAAGAACAGTGATTATTTTCAATATGTCTATGATAGAAGTTTTAAAATTAGATTTCCTATTTACAAATATAAAAATGTTGCACCACCGTTTAGTCTAACAAGAAAATATGAATTTAGTAAACCGAATCAAGATGGTACTGCTTGAATTGTAGATCGTATTAATAATAATGATGGTAAATATGAATTCTTAATTGCTACTAATGTTCATGTTTTGAGCTTATCTGAAACATACAATAAATATTATTATGAAAATCCGAATACAACTAGTCCATATTTTAATGAAAATTGAAATGCTGGTTTCTGAAGTAAAGATTATCAAGATAACATTGAAGTAATAAATGACAAATATGGGAATACTTATGAAAGATTAAATAAAGCTCCTAGAACAAAACCAATTCCAGTAAGCATAGCAAAATCTACTAATGAATTAGTAGATGGTGCTAATAACAATTGAAAAATAGAAGAACTAATTGATAGTCTTTCAAGTGAAAATTATATTGATATTGTTATGTATACTCCACTTTTTGACTCTAGTGCAATTCGAACATTATCAAAGCCTGATGGATACTTTTTTGATGATAATGACAGTAAACTTGTTAAAAATTCAGGTATGGATTTTGGTCTTTCAAAAATATCATTGACTAAAGATCAAATTAAAGACTTTTTTCCATCACTTTATAAAGTGTTAGATACAAGTGATGAAAAAAATTGATATATTGGTTTAAACAGCAATCTTATTTTGCCTTCACAAACTATTTTCTGCGCAGGATACGATGATTCTTCTACATGAATAAATGCTAAATTTGATAGTGGTAGGATTTATGCTAAAAATAGACAATTGGATTTGCAAAATGGTGTAGATGTTATTAGATACTGAACTAGATATAATGAACAAATTAATAAGCAAAGAAATAAAAATACATATACATATTATGAAAAACAATTTAGACCAGAACTAGAACATGGAATGGATTTATGATTTGCTAACAATCAAAATAGTTTTTATCTAGGTAAACCTGATAATGTACTAAAACCAGGCTGCAGTGGTTCATTAGCTATTAACTCTCGATTTGAACCTATTGGAGTATTAAATTTAGTTTATTTTAATAATGGAAACATTGAAACAAGTAGTAACTTTGCAAATGGAATTACATTATTTAATTCAATAATAGATAATGCTGATACTACTTGAAATGGAAACGTCATAACTGATGTTTTAAGTTTTTTAAGGTCCAAGGATATAAAAACATTTAAAATTAATAATTAAAATTAAATTTTGAAAATTTAATTATTAAATAGATATATAATTAACTTATGTTTGACATTAATTTAATAAGAAATCAATTAGAAAAAACTAAAATAAAATTAAAAAATAAAAATTGTGATATAGAGCTTTTAGATCAAACTGCAAAAAATGATAAGGCATTAAGATTATTAATGACAAAGCAACAACAGTTTAATAACCAAAAGAATATTTTATCTAATGAAATTTCAAATCTTATGAAACAAGATAAAAATAATCCTAAAATTCAAGAATATAAAAATGAAGTTATTAAAATAAAAAATGAACTAGAAAAAATTGATAATGATGTCTTGATGTTAGCAAATGAGATTAAAAAAGAATTATACTTATTACCAAATATTTGTGATGATGATGTGCCTGTTGGAATAAATGAAGATTTTAATAAAGAAATAAAAAAATATGGTGAACCAACTAAGTTTAATTTTGAACCTCTTTCACATTGAGAAATTGCAAAAAATAAACAATTATATTTAATTGATGAATCAACCAAATTGACTGGTAGTCGTTTTATAACCTATTATAAGGATGGCGCTCGTTTATATCGTGCTTTACAACAATTTACTCTAAATGAAAATATTAATGCTGGTTTTAATGAAGTTTTTCCACAAGTAATTATTAATAATGAATCATTATATAGTTCAGGGCAATTACCAAAGTTCGAGGAAGATTTATTTAAACTAAGTAATACTAACTATTACTTATCACCAACTGCTGAAGTTCAACTAGTTAATATTTATCGAAACAAAATTATTGAAAAAAAAGATTTACCAATTAATTTAACGGCAAACACCGCATGTTTTAGAAGTGAGGCAGGTTCTGCTGGTAAAGATACAAAAGGTGTAATTAGATTACATCAATTCCATAAAAGTGAGTTAGTATCTATTTGTTTACCAGAACAATCAGATCAAATTCATGAAAAAATAACTAAGCAAGCAGAATCTATCCTTGAAAAACTAGAGTTACCATATAGAAGAGTATTATTGTGTACAGGTGATACTGGATTTAGTTCAGCAAAAACATATGATCTTGAGGTTTGACTGCCATCATATCAGACCTACAAAGAAATTTCATCGTGCTCTAATTGTCGAGATTTTCAAGCAAGAAGAGCAAAAATAAGGTTCAAAGATGGAAATAAAAATGAGTTAGTTCATACTCTAAATGGTTCTAGCTTAGCAATTGATCGTTTGTGATGTGCTATAGTTGAAAACTATCAGGAAAAAGACGGTAGCATAAAAATTCCAAAACTTTTAATACCTTATATGAATGGAATAACTAAGATATAAATATCTATTGTTATAAAAGTTTTTTTAAATATTTTGCAGTATATGAAATATCATCTTTGTCACAGATTTGTTCAGGTGTACCAGTTGCGATAATTTCACCTCCATGATTACCACCATCAGGACCAATATCAATAATGTGATCAGCAACTTTTATTAAGTCTAAATTGTGTTCAACAACTAACACTGTATCTCCATTATCAACAATCCGATTTAAAATTTTAATTAAACGATTGACATCATCAAAGTGAAGTCCTGTTGTAGGCTCATCTAGAACATAAATAGATTTTCCTGTAGGTTTTTTTTGTAGATATTTTGCTAATTTAATTCTTTGAGCTTCTCCACCAGATAATGTTGTTGAAGATGCTCCTAATTTTAAATAACTAAGACCAACATCATTTAAAGCTTTAATTTTGATGTAAATATTGGGAATATCTTTAAAAAACTCTAATGCATCAACAACTGATAGTTCTAAGATATCATAAATATTTTTACCTTTATATCTAATTTGCAATGTTTCATCATTATATTTTTGCCCATTACATTCACTACATTTAACATATACATCTGGTAAAAAATGCATTTCAATTTTAATTACACCATCACCTTGACAATGTTCACATCTTCCTCCTTTAACATTAAAAGAAAATCTCCCTTTTAAATATCCCCTAGCTTTTGCTTCAGGTAACATTGCAAATAAATCTCTAATATCATTAAATAAACCTATATAAGTTGCAGGATTACTTCTTGGAGTTCTACCAATTGGTTCTTGTGTAACAACTATAATTTTATCTAAATGGTGACATCCTATTAAATCTGTATAAGGTAACGGAACAACAAATGGATTAGATATATTTTTTTCAATTGCCTTAACTAAAGTTTGCATAATTAAACTTGATTTTCCAGAACCAGAAACTCCTGTTACCACTACTAATTTATTTAATGGGATGGTTACATTGATATTTTTTAAATTATTACCTTTTGCACCTTTTAGTACTAATTTATAACCATTACCACCACGTCGTTTTTTAGGAACATCAATTACTTTTTTTCCTGATAAATATTGTCCTGTAATTGACTCTTCATTTTTCATAACATCCTCAACAGAACCAGCAGCAACAATGTTGCCACCAAAACTACCTGCACCAGGACCAATATCAATTAAATAATCTGATTTTCTCATTGTATCTTCATCATGTTCAACAACAATTAATGTATTACCTAAATCTCTAATTGATTTAAGTGTTTCTAATAACATATCATTATCCTTTTGATGTAAACCAATTGATGGTTCGTCTAGAACATATAAAACACCTGTTAAATGAGAACCTATTTGTGTAGCTAATCTTGTTCGCTGAGATTCTCCACCTGAAAGAGTTGAGGCTAATCTTGATAAGTTTAAATAATCTAGTCCAACATTTTGCAAGAAACCTAAACGATTACTAATCTCTTTTAAAAGTAAATCACTAATTATTTTTTGTTCATTAGTTAATTTTAAATTCAATAAAAAATCAATTACATCATTAATACATAAATCTGTAATATCAATAATATTTTTATCATTAATTAAAACGCATAATGCATTTTCATTTAACTTTTTTCCTAAACATTTTTTACATTTAGTTTCCATCATGTACTTATTATAAAATTCACGTGCTAACTCACTACTAGTTTCATGATGCTTTCTCTTGATTGAATCAGCAATTCCTTCAATATAATCAATTTTATGAAAAGTATTGCCTGATGTAGAAGTTAAGCGAATTTCAATTGGTTCATGACTACCATGCAAAATAATATTTAACTCTTCTTCTGTTAGTTTTTCAATTGGTTTTTTAATATCTATTTTGTAGAAATCTAGCATTATCTTAAATTTTTGTCATTCAAGATTCTCAGTATTAACTGTATTCTTAAAATAATCAATCCCACCTTCAAAAATTGATAATTTAGGATTTGGAATAATTTTTTGAGCGGATGGTTCATATGTAAAACCTAATCCTTTGCAATAATCACAAGCCCCTAATGGTGAATTAAAAGAAAACAATCTTGGTTCAAGTTCAGGCAAAGAAAAGCCGCATTTGTCGCATGCATAATTAATATTAAAACAATAATCATTATCATTAATATTTACAATAATAGATCCACTTGATTCTCTTAAAGCTAATTCAATTGAACTTGTTATTTTTTGTCTTGTTTCATTATCATGATTTAAAATAATTCGATCCACAACTAATTCAATATTATGCTTCTCATTTTTATTAATTGAAAATTCTTCATCTAAGTCTATAATAGTTCCATCTAACCTAATTCTTAAAAAACCTTTTTTTCTAATATCATCAATTTCTTTTGCAAAGCTACCTTTTTTTTCATTAGCAATTGGTGCCATAATTATTAATCTAGATTTTTCATTATTGCCCATAATTGTTGAAACAATTTGTTTAATGGTTTGTGTTTTAATAATTCCGTGACCCCTAGGACAATGTGGTGTTCCAATTCTTGCAAATAGAACTCTAAAATAGTCATATATTTCAGTTATGGTACCAACAGTTGATCTAGGATTATGATTTATAGTTTTTTGATCAATTGCAATTGTTGGAGACAAACCCTCAATAGAATCAACATCAGGTTTATCATTATTGCCTAAAAATTGTCTAGCATATGATGAAAGTGATTCTAAATATCTTCTTTTTCCTTCGGCATATATGGTATCAAAAGCTAATGATGATTTACCAGAACCAGATAAACCAGTTATAATAACAAGTTTATTTTTAGGAATATTTATAGAAATATTCTTTAGATTATTTTCTCTAGCACCTTTAATTGAAATAACATTCTTCATAGTACATTAATCATAATCTTTTTTGTATCAAATTTTATATTTTTTAACTATAATCAAAATTAATATTAAAACAAAAATAATTGGAATGGTAGTTAATAAAATTAAAATTCAATAAAAAAATTGACTATAAGAAATTGAATGATTTATTTCAAATGTTCTTATTTCCTCATCTCATAAATTCTTTTGCTGCTGTAAATACTCAAAGTTATTGCTTAAATTATCGACATAAAAAAATCTTAAAAATTTATCTAAATCAACATTAATGTTCAATTTATTTTCTTCATTATTTTGTATTAATAAATCATTGTTTTTAATTAAAAAATTAATTTTATTTTCTTTTTGTAAATCGTTAATTTTTAAGTAGTTTAATATTGGATGAAGATATAAGTCTTGAATTCATTGATTATTATTTTTATCAATAGGGATTTTATTTTTTGATAAATCAATTTTTATCATGACTTTTTTAGGATTAAAATAAAAGTCATTTTTTAACTTTACATTGTGATGGAATATCTTTTTTAAAAATAATCTTTTTTCACTATTATTCTTTTCAACAGTTCAATTGCTAATATCAGTTACTTGACTTGTTCATTGTGAAATATAATTAGTTATTTCTTCATTATTAGTTATAGCTAATTTTACTAAATTATTATAAATTTCAAATATAACTTTATTTGTTCTTAATTTGCAAAGAAAAAAGGCACTATCTGATCTTATTTTATTATTTATTTTTATTTCTACAATATTAGTATATTTTCCATTTATTTTTTTGATAAAATCTTGCTTGAAACTTGCTTGAAAATCTCCATTAGTTTGGTCAATAAATTTTCAATTTTTTATTTCTAAAATAGCATAAAAAACTCCTTGATAATTATTTGGAGTAAAATTAAATCAGTT
Organism: Mycoplasma sp.; assembly: GCA_045657345.1. Taxonomy (GTDB): domain Bacteria; phylum Bacillota_I; class Bacilli_A; order Mycoplasmatales; family Mycoplasmoidaceae; genus Mycoplasma_L. The sequence continues at coordinate 12,938 of JAZOSV010000070.1, forward strand.
ATTTTCGAAATTAATATTTAAAATATTGGCAGCATCTTTTAAATTTTCTAAACTAAAACAATTTATCAATCTTTGTTTATTTGATTCACAAATACTATAAATATTACTAAATATATTTAGAGCTTTATTTTCAAATATATTATTTAGATTTTGCAAAATTTTGTTTTTCCATTGATCAATAATTTTATTATTTTCTACCTTATTAATTAACTCGCCAGTGCCTATAATATTTGAAACATAATCATTTAAATCTAAAATAATTCCATTTGTATTTATTTGATTAATTTGAGAGTTAAAATTTAAAGCATTATAACGATATAAAATAGTAAAACTTAAATGGTTAAATCATTCCTGTGAATAATCTGTTTCATTAATTGTTCAATTATCATTAATTTCTTTTGATTGTATTTCTTTAGTTGAATATAAAATATTTATACT
>JAZOSV010000071.1:0-7683 GCA_045657345.1 Mycoplasma sp.
AAAGATACCATTATTACTCAGAACTTGAGAAAGAAAACATTCCATATGCAAATAGATATATGACTCCACAAGATGCAATTAAACTACTGTATAATTATTAACAGAAGTGGTATGTCCAAAAAGATGGTCCATTAAACAGTATATTTAAATTTTTATATTTTACAGTCAATATATGTATCAGTTAAACAAAAACTATTTTCCTTATTTTCAATATAAAAAAGCAAAAACAAACAAGTCAAAAGGCACCATTTTCTTTATTCATGGATATGCAGTTAATAGCAATTATCATAATGATTTTAGCGATCAATTAACTAATTATGATTATTATGCAGTTGAACTCCCAGGACATGGAATTACTCCAATTAACAAAAAATACAAATTCAATACTTTCGGATTTGCTCAAGCTATTGTTGATTTAATAAATAAATTAGACTTAAAAAACATAATTTTAATAGGACATTCTATGGGTGGAGGTATTGCTATCATAGTTAGCCATTTAATTAAATCAAGAATAAAAAAGATGATCCTAGTTACACCAATGAATTCAAAAGGAACAACTAACTTTATTAATTTCTTATTTAGATTTAACCCTAAAACTATTAAACAGGCTGATTCATTTTATCAGATAATACTTGATACTAATAATAAAACTAGTTTAGAAAGAATTTCTAACCAAGATAAGTTGAATTTAATTAATTATCACATTAAATATAAAAAAGTTTTAAGGAAATTAAAGTACCGATTGTTTTCATTGAGTAATTTATTAAGAATGTTAAAGTATGAAAAAAATATTGATATAAAAACTTTATTAATAGTTTGTACTCAAGATGGTTGTATTAATCATTTAAAAACAATTAAAAATTTAACAAGGAAAAATAAATCTATTCAGACATATACTTTTACTAATGCAGGTCATATTCCTTTTTTTGAACACCCTCAACAATATTATGAAGTTATAATGGAATTTATTAACAATAACTAAATCTTTTTTAGTTTTAAATATTCTTTAATAAAATCATTCATAATTGTTTTTGCTTCTTGTCATGGTTTAGCATCATATAAATCAATACCTAAGATTTTAATAGTATCAATTGGATTCATTGATGTACCTGATGATAAGAACTTTTTATATAATTCAATAAAGCCTTTTTCTTTATTAATAATTCTTTTGGTTACAATACAGGCAACAACTTGGCCAATTGCATACTTATAAACATAAAAGTTGCCAGCATAAAAATGCGGAATTCTTAATGGTGTTACTAAAGAAAATAAATATGGCTCTTTTTCATATTTTTTTGGTTCTTTAACATCCATATATTTAGTCATCAAATCAAGATAAGTTTTAGCAATAAAATCATAAGTTAATGATTCATTATTATTTATTTTTTCATTTGCTATTCATTCAAAATTACTAAAGATAATTTGTCTTGTTGTAGTAGCAAAAAAACCACTGATTAATTCATCTAGAATAAATAATTTCATTTTTGGATCATTTTGATATTTTTCTAGCAAATAATAATTTAATAACATTTCATTAGTAATTGAAGCTATTTCAGCACAAAAGATGGTAATTGATGAATAGATTTTTTGGGCTTTTGAATAATAATATGAATTCATAGAATGACCCATTTCATGAACTAATGTAAAGATTGATGACAATGTTTTGTCATAATTCATTAAAATATAAAATTTATCTAGTCCCTTTGTTCCACCGATTGAATATGCTCCAGAATATTTATTATTTTTTGGTAATCAAGAAATTCAACGTTCATCAAAAGCTTTTTGAACATTTTCAAGATATTCTTGTCCCATTGGTTCAAGTGCAGCTAATGCTATTTTTTTTGCTTCCTCAATACTATATGTCTTTTTAATTTTTACTAGATCTACATTTGTATCTCATGGTTCAATTTCTTTTATTTTTAATAATTGACAAAGTAAGGTCTTTCGATGATCAGAAAACTTTTTATAAATATCTATATATGCCTTCACTTGGGTATAAATATGTGGAATTAATTTAATCTCAATTTCATCAGCAAAACATGTAGAAGCAATGTAATTATCAAATTTTCTAATTTTAGCATGAGTGTTCAATGATAAATAGTTATTGTATAAAGCATAAGTTAAAGTATTTTTTAGACCATAAAATGCTTTATTAAAACTAATTCAAGAAGTTTTTCTCAATTGCCGATCTAGTGATTTCATATTAACAATCGCATCCACTTGTTTATTGATTTTATGAACTTTCTTCTTACTATCAATTGCATCATCAAATTTTATTTCAGAATCAACAATCGAAGAAAACATATTCTCAACACCATCTTCAGTTACAGCTAACTTAGAAAGTAATTCCTCACATTCATTGCTTAAATTATGTTTTTTAAATTTTAAAATATTATCAAAACTTCGTTGATATTCTTTTAAGTCATCGTGTTTTAAATATTCCTTTACTTTATTTTCATTTTGATAAATACGATTCTCATAATCTGACATTTTAGTTGAATATTGATTAGACAAAATACTTAATTCTTGTGAAAGACCAATTCATTTTTGATCAGCTAAGTTTTCATTATTTTTATTTGAAATATAGTTGAATAAATGGTTTCCAATGATTTTAACTTCCTCATTTAAAGATAATCAATTTTTAAAATTATTAAAACTATTAAAAATATCTGGATATGCTTTTAAAATAGTTTCCATCTTATTAGTTCATTTTTTAATTAAAGATTCAATTGTTTGATTTTTTAATAAATATTCTAAATCTCATTCATATTTTTTTTCAATATTGTTATTTTCTTTTTTCATTCGCCACTCCTATAATGTTTAAAAAAAGTTTTTTCTCATTTATATCTGCCTTAACAAAACCTGTACCTGAGATAAAATAGTCAGCATAATTTAATACATTTTCAATTGTGTCCTTATTTATACCACCATCTACTTCAATGATATAAGATAAATTATGTTTTTGACGATAATCATATAAAAATTTTAGATTTTTAATTGCATCCATTAATAAAGGTTGACCGCCTTTTCCCGGTTCAACTGTCATAAATGTAATGACTTTACATTTTGGAAGTAAATCAAGATATTCTTCAGGTTTAGCAAATGGTTTTATAGCTATTCCTTGTTGGATACCAGAACTAGCAATTAAGCTTAATAAATTCAAAGCCTTTTCTTTACTAATAGTCTCATATTGAAATGTTAATGTAGAAATTTTATTAATAAATAACAAATCATTAATAAATTTACTAGGGTCTTTAGCCATTACATGAACATTTATGTTAAATCGTTTTTCTAAAATAGGAAAAATGTATTCTAAATAATATGGTTGTTCAGTATTAGCATAATTACGATCAATGATATCATAATGAATGGTATCAATACCTAATTTTTGATATTCCAATAATTGTTCATTGATATTATTAAAATCAAAAGCTAATAATGATGGTTCTAATTTTTTATTAAACATTGCTAATTACTTCTTTAACAAAATCAGCAATTGCATTAGAATTGTTATCACCAATTACATACTTAGCAATTGCTTTTAATTCATCACGAGCATTCCCCATAGCCACACCATTACCAACATTTTTAATCATTAAATAATCATTATTAGAATCACCAAAAGCATATGTATTTTCATTGGAATATCCTAATGATGCTTGTATTTTTTTAAGTGCATTATATTTATTAATGTTAACTGGATCACAATCTAAATAATTTTTTGATGTTTCAGTAATAGTGCACATTTGATATTTTTCAAATTTTTCTCTTAGTGGTGGAATACATTCTAAAACATATTTCTTTTCACATTTAATTGCTATATGTAATACAGAATCTGTTTTTAAAGTATGCTTATTTTTTTCCCAATTGTCATATGTTGGTAATTTACTAGCACTAAAAAAATTAGGATCGTCAACTTCTTTAGTAGGATCTTGCCCAAAATACACTCGGTAAAAATTTCGTTCATTAGATCATTGTAATTCTCTTTTTAAAAATTGAGCTATTCTTACAATTTCATCAATGATTTCTTGATCTAATGGCTTAGAAATGATATCAATTTTTTTATTAATAACATCATTAATGATGCCACCATTAATAGTGATAGCATACTTAATCTTAGGAAATAATTTCAATTCATCAGTAATTTGACAAAAATTACGACCAGTCGCAATTACCACATCATGACCTTGTGCCATTGCTAAATTCAAAACATCAATTGTTGCTTGGTTAATGGTTCTTTTACTATTTAGTAGTGTCCCATCCATATCGAAAACAAATAACTTTTTGTTCATATCTTAATATTTTTTTTGTTTCTTTCGAGCTAGTTTTTGTTTTTCCATTCTTCTTAATCCTGGACGAAGATAATATTCATGTTTTCTAAAGTCTCTTCTAGTTTCATTAGCAATTCGTTTAAAACGTTTAATAGCTACTTCAAGTTCACCATCAACAATAATTGTTCTAGACATTAAATATCACCTCCTTTAAAACAAATCATATTTATGATAACATAATTTTATAAATTATGTATTTTTATAACCAAGACTATTTATTATATATTCATTATTCCTTCAGTCTTTTTGAACTTTAACAAATAATTTTAAATTAATTTTACAATCAAAGATTTCTAATAATTTTTTACGAGCATCAATTCCTATTTTTTTAATCATTGTTCCATGTTTGCCAATAACAATTGGTTTTTGGCTTTCCTTTTCTACAAAAATTTCAGCATCTATTTCTAAAAGATTCTTATCTTGAAGATATGAAAATTTATTTAAATTTATCCCAATTGCATATGGTAATTCTTTTTCTAAAATATTAATACAACTTAAACGAATAATTTCTTGACTAATAAACTCATCACTTGGTTCTTTAAAACTGGTTATATCTAAATCTTCATAAAGACAACCATCTTTCATTAATTGAATTAATTTATCAATATTAGTTTGATTAATAGCAGACAAGTAAATGGTATGATCAAAATGATATTGCTTTAATTTTGTCTCATCATTTGGATTTAATTTGTCATTTTTATCAATTTTGTTTATGATTAAAACTTTTTTATCAATATTAAAGTTTTGCATATTTTTTAGAACTACTTCATCTTCTTTATCAAAATGTCTAGTGTTATCGAAAATAAAATAGGCATTAGTTGCACAATTAAAAGCTTTTGTGATTTGTTGATTTAGAAATTTATCTAACTTGTTGTTTGGCAAGTGAAATCCTGGTGTATCTATAAGAGCTACTTGTTTATTTTCATCTAAGTCAATAATTGTGTAAGAATTAACACGAGTTGTTTGTGGTTTTCTTGAAGTAATTGCAAAGTCTTTTTTTTGCAAAGCATTAAATAATGTTGATTTACCAACATTAGGTTTACCAAACAATACTATAATTGATTTTTTAATACCCATATTTTACAATTTCAATAATTCTTGGAATGAATACTAATAAAGAAATGGAAATTGATGCTAATGCAGTAGCCATGGTTGCAGCAGCTGATATATCTTTAACCTTTTTAGCATTCAGGTTATATTTAAATGAGATAATATCAACAATATTTTCAATCGCAGTATTAATCAATTCCAAGGAAACTACTAAGGCAATTGTTAAGATAATAATAGGTCATTGTGCAATATTTAATTTAATAGCTGCTGAAAAAACTAATACAAGAATAGAAACAATTGTATGAATTAACATTGATTTTTCTTCTCTAAAGGCAATGTAAAATCCATAAAAAGCATAATAGAATTTTCTTAATCAATAGAACTTATTACTTATCTTCCCCATCTTTATTAATTGATCCTAATTTTAAAATTTTATCTTGAAGTGCAAACATAATTTTTTCTTCTTTTTTGTTGTTATGATTATAACCTAAAATATGTAATAAACCATGAATAAATAATAAGCACACTTCATAATATAAAGAATGTTGATTTTTTTTAGCATTCTTCTTGGCATATGCAATGCAAATATAAATATCACCTATCATATATTTATTTTGTTTATTTTCTAAAAAACTAAATGAAATCACATCAGTAGCTTTATTTTTACTTCTTCATTCTTTATTTATCTTTTTTATTTCCCTCTTTGTTACTAAGGAAATAGAAAAAGGTTGCATTTTTTTCTTAACCTGCTTAAAGGTAAGATTAGTTAATAAATTAAAAGTTTTTTCTATATTTTCTTTTAAACGAATTTTTTGATAATTAGCAAAATAAAAGATAACTTGTTCTTGTTGGCTTAATTTATTTATTTTTTTCATCATTATTAATTATATTGTTAATTTCTGAAGTTAAATCATAACTTGGTCAACTATATGTAGTGTTTGTTACATTATCTTCTTGTTGTCAAACAAGTAAGTCAGCAGCTTCTCAAGCATCTAAACTTCTTGATGTTTCATATACACCTCAACAAATTCCTAAAATTCTACATGTTTGGTCTTTTAGTTTAGCTAACATCATTGAACCAGAAGAACCAGAACCAATATTTAAATTTTTAATTAATATTTGTCTAGAAACATTTTTAAAATTTTCTAATTTACCATCTTGTTGAAAGTTAATGCCTGCATTTGGAGATTTAAAACTATTATCACGCTCACTTGATGAACTAAGGATTGAGTTATTTCCATTATCAAAAGGGATAGTATATCCTTTTCATTTTAATTGTTGATTTAGATATGGAAATCCACCAATATAAAATGATTCAATGTTATCTTTTAATGTTTTCATTTCATTTACTGTGATTAAGCTAATTTTTCTATTCTTATCTTCTAGATTTATGTTATTCATAAATTTATAAAGATTATTTTTATTCCTTGTTATTTGTAATCTTAATATAGCAATGTCATGTAAAAAGTTTTTTAAGTATCATTTATTATCAATTTTTTCAAAAGGCCCTATACTATTGATGCCTTCATCAAAATTTAAATTATCAATTTGATATTTTTGAGTTTCATCTTGCCCAGCAAACATTTTTAAAACTTCAACATCTTTTTTCTCAATAAATTCTCTTTCATCAGTGTTTAATCCATGTAGTTTTTGCTGATTTTCTGAATCAAAATAACTAAAGAACAAATAATTAAAATTATTGTTTAATGAATAACTATAATCAAGATTTGTTTTTGCTTTATTAGTTATGACATTAACAAAGCTAGAGATAACATGAATATTAGTAGCAATGTAGCAATTTAATGTATTGTTATCAACTTGTTTTATTCCATTAGGAATAACTCAAGCAGTCCCATAAGTACCTTGATATTCAAAACTACCTTTTTTTTGAGCAAAAAATAAAGATAGTGTTCTAGATTTAATAATTTTTTCAGCATCACCATCTAATTTTTGATATTTTGGTACATATTCAATAGTTGTATTTGATATTAATCTAAATGAGGTAATAATCCCAACTACTGCTACTAGTGTAATTAAGATATATCAAAAACTAAAAAAGCTTAGTAAAAACGTTTTTGAAAGATATTTCTGTTTTGTTCTCATATTTTTATATTTATTATATTAATTTTTATTAATTTAACTATAAAGTTTAAATATTTTAGATATGTTTTTATACCCATCTTTTTGGACACCCCTATATAATGTATCTGTGGGGTAGACGAAAAAATCCCCCAAAAGGACCTTAGGGGATTTTAGTCCACTTCAAAAACACTACTTTTGAGAGGACATTATGTATTTTAAA
>JAZOSV010000072.1:0-5136 GCA_045657345.1 Mycoplasma sp.
TAACATTCATATTTTGGTATTTTGCAAAAATTACAATTTATAAAATATATAAAAAAATATTAATGAAAATTAAATAGTATATTTATAAATATAACTATGATTAATAATTCATTCTTTCAAATCTTTTATTTGTTGCTCATATGTGCTAATTTTAAAAAAATCAATTTTATTATTAATTAGCGTTTTGTTTATAGTATCATCTAACATTGATTTATTTATATCTATTTTTTTATTAAAAATTTTATTGATTAAGTTTAATAAACTATACTTTGAAATAGGAACATTATTAGATAATTGAAATAAACCACATATATTATTATCAATAATTTTTTTAATATTTTTAGCCAATTCTAGAGTTGTTATGCCAGATCAAATTCAATTTTCATACCCATTAATAGAATCCTGTTGTTTCATAAATCAATGAAAAAAGCCAATGCCATTATCTTTAATTTCTGGTCCGATAATTGAGTTTCTTAAAATAACATTTTTATTAATAATTTGGAACTCCCCCAATGATTTGGTCATATCATAAATAGATAAACCATCTTTTATGTGATTTTCATTATAAGGGCCATCTTTTCCCGAAAAAACACAATCTGTAGATAAATGTATTAATTTAAATTGCATTTTTTGAGATAAAGAATTTAAAAAATTTGGTAAATAAGAATTAATTAATATAGCATTCTCCATATTATTATTAATATTCTTATTTAAGATGCCTGAACAATTTATAACTCATTCATAATTATTTTGATCAATTAAATTTGACAATTCATCAAAAGAATTATTTTTTCAAACAATTTGTTTAATTTTTTTAGGGATTTTTTGATTTTTTGTTCTTACAAGTACATTAACAAAAAAATTATTCTCCATTAGATATATGGCTATTAGATGCCCTGCCATTCCTGTTCCACCAATAACTAAAATTTTCATACATTAATCCTTTATATATTTTTTAATAATATCTAGTTTCATTAATTTTTGAATTAATTCTTTTTCATTAAATCTTTTAGTATTATGGGAATTATAACTTTCTATATCGATATTATCTTTACCTTTTATAAAATAATTATCATAATTTAAATCTCTATTATCTGCAGGAATTTTATAGTATTGGCCCATGTCTATAGCTTTGCAAATTTCTTCAGATGTCGCCAATGTTTCATATAACTTTTCTCCATGGCGAGTACCTATGATAACTTTTCCAGTATTTTTTTTTGTTATTTTAAATAATGCGTTGGCTAAATCGTCAATTGTTGAGGCAGCTGATTTTTGAATAAATAAATCGCCTTGCTCACCAAATTCAAAGGCATGAAGAACAAGATCAATAGCTTCATTTAAATCCATCATAAATCTTGTCATTTTAGGATTTGTTATTGTTAATGGTTTATCATTATAAATTTGTTCAAGAAAAAGAGGAATAACTGAACCTCTTGATGCCATAACATTACCATAACGGGTGCAACATATAACAGGATTTTTATCAATATTTCTAGACCTAGCAATAACATTTTTTTCCATTAAAGACTTTGACATTCCCATTGCATTTATTGGATAGCATGCTTTATCAGTACTTAAAAAAATAATCTTTTTAACATTATTAGCAATACCAGCATCTATAATATTATTGCTACCAATAATATTTGTTTTTACTGCTTCCATTGGAAAAAATTCACATGATGGTACTTGTTTTAAAGCAGCTGCATGGAAAACATAATCAACACCTCTAAATGATTCTTTTATTGAAGAAATGTCTCTAACATCACCAATATAGAATTTTATTTTTGAATTATTATATTTATGCCTCATTAAATCTTGTTTTAATTCATCTCTAGATAAAATTCTTATCTCTTTAAATTCCAAGTCAATAAATCTATCAACCACTGCAGAACCAAAAGAGCCAGTGCCACCAGTAATTAGTATAATTTTATTCTTAAAATTCATAAATTAACCTTTCTATGATCTTCATTTAATAGTTCTCATATAATTTAAAACTTTTTTTATAGTATATTTTATTCCATAAGCATTGATTGTAAAAATTAATTTACTTAAATATTTTTTCTTACCAAAGTCATAAATATATTTTCGTATTTTATTAGATAATTCTCGTTTTTCTTTTTTTGTTAAATTTTGTTGAACTAACATATTGATTCCTTTAAAATTACTATTTTTAAACCTAACAAAGTAATAAAACTTATGCGTATCATTAGTCAAAAATAAATCCCTATTATTATTTTTATTTAATCATTCAATAAAATTAGATCATAAATTATCCATTTCACTTGAATTCTTTGCAAATAAATTAGTTCCTTGATTTTTGTGAATTCTTACATTTACATCAAATGAATGATCATAATAAAAATCCTCATCTAAAAATTCAAATCATTTCTTATAATCTTGTGTATATTTTAATTTCTCGTCAAATAATCCATACTTTTTAAATAAATTTTTATTAATTAATAATGTACATCCTGATATTAAATTCATGAATAATGCATAATACTTAATTTTTTGATTATCTACTTTTCTAAAATATTTACTAATGTTTTTTTTTCTAATATGTTTTCCTTTATGATTAATAAAATTTCAATTAGAAAAAATTATTGTATTCTTATTTTTAAGATTACATAATACTTTTATATTATTTAAAATTTTATTTTCCTCATATGTATCATCATGAGATAGTCAAGAGAAATATTCTCCACACATTCTTTGAATTCCAAAATTTAACGCAGATGAAACGCCACCATTTTGCTTTTTAAAATATCTTATTTTATCTATATATTGATCACAAATTTTTTTAGTATTATCTGTTGATCCATCATCAATAACTATTACCTCAATATTGTCATATGATTGATTAATTGCAGACTTAATTGCAGATTCCAAAAAATCTTCACCATTATATACAGGGATAATAATTGAAACCAATGGATAAAAATTATTTTTCACTTGAAGATACCTCTGAAATAATTCTGGTTCACTTTTTAATAAAAATATCAATAGAAAAGTACCTTCTTGAAAACTTCTTTATTTCATTTTTATTAAAACATTTAAAATTTGTTTTCTTGATTTTTTCTGTTGCTTCCTCAATATTAATTTTCTTATCAAGTAAAATTCCATTTCTACCTTTATTAATTAAAAATGAAGCAGATGGAAAAGTATTCCTCAAGATCAATGGAACACCAAATCACAAGGCTTCTGCACAAACAAAAGAGAAGCCTTCATAATCTGACATTAATATTAATGCACTCGCATTTGGTAAAATTTGTTGATAGATCTCATTTTTATTTTTGTGTCCATCAAAAATTATACTATTATATCGATGTAAAAAATTATTGTTAACATAACCTACACTATGTATTTTTTTATCCAAATTTTTAGAAATTTCATTAATAAGATCAATTCTCTTTTCATTAGAATTTCTTCCAATAAAATAAATACTTTTTTCAATATTTTTACCTTTCTTAACTGTCATATTTTCATTGTCTAAATCAACAAAAAGTTTAACATCATAAAATATTTTTCTCTCATAATTTGGCATATTTTTTTTTAATTCACTTAAATAAATTACAATATTTTTTGAACAATAATACCCATTTTTAATAAATAAACATTTTTTCAAAAAACTTTTTCATTTCCCAAAAATTTTATTCGGATCAGTATGTAAAATATATATTGATTTATCATAATATTTCTTACATAGTTTTACATACGGGAAAATGGTGGAATTATAAATTACCAAATCATATGAATTATGAATTAAGGTTTTTTTTAAAATTATCTTGGCTTTTCATAATAAAAAAATATAGCTAAATATATTTTTACATTTTTCATTAAATAAAGTAATAATTTTTACTCCTTCAATTGGTTCCCTAGATTTAAATTTTTTTGCATTATGTAAACATAATTCATCAATATTAAAACTATTTTGTTTTAATATCTTGATGAGATTATATGCATAATTCTCAGTGCCGCCTTCACAAAAATGTTGTCTGTGACTTAAAATTAATACTCTCTTCATTTTATGAATTGTACTTTCTTTTAATTATTGGTGTATAACTTTGAATAAGTTTTATAATCACATTTGATGAGTATTTAATATTATAGTCACAATAATCAACTGAATTATTAGATAAATAAAAAATAGCATTAAGAGATTGTTCAATTGTTTCTTTTTCTAAATTTGCAAGAATAAAATTATTGTTAAATTCAAACGATTCTTGTCTCTCTGTAGAGTTTCTTAAAGAAATAGATTTAAATTTCAAAATAAAACTTTCTTCAGCAAGTGAACCGCTATCTGAAATAACACAAAAGCTATTTATTTGTAATTTACAATAATCAAAAATACGAAAGGCATCAAAGGTTTTTATATTATTAGAAATATTTATATTATTTTCCTCAATTATTTTTTTTGTTTTTGGATGGAGAGAACAAATTATTTTTTTATTAAAAATTTTTGAAATATAATCTATATTTTCAAACAATTTTAATAATTTATTTTTATCATTTACATTTTCATCTCGATGAATGCTTAATAAAATATAATCGTTCTTTTTCAAATTTAAATGTTCAAGTATATTTGAGCCATCAATTTTTTCTTTATTTTCACAAAAAACTTCCCATAATGGCGATCCAATTTTAAAAATTCACCTAGATGGCTTTCCTTCATCTATTAAATTTTGTCTAGCTCTTTCAGAGTAAACAATGTTTATGTCAGAAATTTCATCAACTATTCTCCTATTCACTTCTTCAGGAAGATTTAAGTCAAATGATCTATTTCCTGCTTCTAAGTGAAAAATAGGAATTTTTAATCTTTTAGCAGCAATAGCGGAAAGTGCACTATTAGTGTCACCAAGTATTAATAAACAATCTGGTTTATTTTCTTTTAATACATCATATGATTGAGAAATTACATTTGCTATTATATGACCTTGATTTTTTTCATCAACATTTAAAAAAATATCTGGCTTTCTAATATTTAAATCGTTAAAAAAATCTTCATTCATATTTTTAGAAAAATTTTGTTTTGTATTTACTAAAATATGATCAAAAATAACATCCATTTTTTTAATAATTATAGATAGTCTAATTATCTCGGGTCTTGTACCTAATATTGTCATTACTTTTATTTTT
>JAZOSV010000073.1:0-6037 GCA_045657345.1 Mycoplasma sp.
CATATATATATTTATAAAATATATTTATCTTAATTTATGAAAAATTATAAAAATAAAGGAATGTTTCTTGAAGCTTTAGTAGAAAAAACTTCTAATTATTATTTTGAAAATAATCAGTTTGCTATTTTTAAAAGAGATATACCTATTAAAATTTATAAAATCGAAGAACAAAAAGTTTCAGCTTATCTAAAACAAAAAGCTTTAAGTGATTATTATGGCGTTTACCATGGAAGAATGTTTGATTTTGAAGCAAAGCAAACTCAACAAAAAAGGTTTTTATTATCTAATTTAAAAAAACATCAATATGAACATTTAAAAGCTGTTAATCAATTTGGAGCTTTTAGTTTTCTTTTAGTCTACTTTGTTGCTGATGATCTATACTTCGCTATTCCGATTGATGCCATCGAAACAGTATTAAATAATAAAGAGGCATCTATAGATGTTAATTGATGTAAAAATAATGCATTTAATTTAGAAATAATTTTCCCTGGTATTTTAAATTTTAAAAAACTATTAGAAACAATTTATGGTGAATAAATGAAAATAAATATTAGCGAAAATGAAAGCAATAAAAGAATTGACAATTTTTTAGCTAAAAAATTTATAAATCTACCAAGAGTTATAATATTTAAAATGCTCAAGAAAGGCCAAATAAAAGTTAATAATAAAAAAGTAAAATACAACTATATTTTAACAACAAATGATGTTATTGATATTAATGAAGAAATTGAATCTCTAATTGAAAATAGCAATTTTAATTTAAAGAAAAAAACATTAAATATAATTTATGAAGATGAAAATATTTGTTTAATAAATAAACAAATTGGCATTCTATCCATAGATAATGAAAATGATAAAGTAGAAACTATTCAAAATTTATTTTTAAATCACTTAAATATGAAAAAAGAATTAAAATTATTAATAGAAGATCAGTTTTATCCTTCACTTTGTAACCGATTAGATTTTAATACTAGTGGTATTATCATTGCTGCTAAAAATAAATCTAGCTATGAAGAAATTAATCAATTAATTAAAGAACACCAAATTGATAAATATTATTTAGCATTAGTTTTTAATAAACCAAATAAAAACCATGAAGTATTAGAGGCATATCATTTTAAGAATAACAAAAATAATTTAGTTTATATAAGTGATGAACCAAAAAAAGGGTATAAAAAAATTACTACAGAATATTGGTTAAAAGCATCAAATTCAAAATACTCTTTATTAGAAATTAAATTAATTACTGGAAAGACACATCAAATTAGAGCACATTTAAACCATATTAAATTACCAATCGTGGGTGATAGTAAATATAAAAGCAAAAATGATGACTATGATGCAAGAATAAAAACACAAGCATTAATGAGTTATAAAATAAAATTTAATATTAAAAATAAACAATCAAAGTTATCATATTTAGACCAAAAAATATTTAAAATTAACGATATATGATTTAGTAAATATATACACTAATATCTTGTTATTAATTTAGTAATTTTTTCTCTTTTTAAAATTAAAATAGCAATTAAAATTGTTAAAGACAAGATAGCAAACAAAACAATAGCATTAATTACTACATATCATCATAATAATGAAATAGGTAGGAAAATCCCACTAAATCCATAAACAAAGGACTTGATTCAATTAATAGTTAGAATTGATAATGGAGTAGAGATAATCAATGCTAAAATAATTGCTGGGAAGAACATACTTAAAAAACTAAATACATTTGTGGAGTCTTTAAAACCATATGCTTTTAGCATTCCGCATAAAGCAATTGATGAATAAATGAAATCTATTGATAAATAGAATACTGCTAATATACAAATTAGTAGAATAATAACTAATATTAAAATAAATATAGAATTTACAAATTGAGAAATATTACCAAATAAAGCAAAAAATGAAAGAGGTTGTTCAACATATATTAGTGATGATAATAATGGTGATTGTCCATAAGTACCAATTAAATCATTAATAATATCACTTGGTTGCTTTCCTTGATATCAGGTATCTAAATCATCGACGCTACTAAATCCTAAGGCAGCAGCTAAATAAATTTTAGAGATATATTTATTTTGATTAGTAGCATTAGTTAAATCACTTTGTTTAGAGTTCATTACATTAGTTACAATTGTGTTGAATAAATCACCATTAATGAATTTATCATTAGCTGGCGCTAAACCTGAATTTGAATACAAAACAATTGAACTAATTGATTTAGGGTTTTCAGATTTTGTATAAAAACCATTAAAAGGGTCTATTTGATTAATAGTTAATGTTGGTTGTGATGGATTGAATCAGGATGCTTCATCATTAACTACTGAAGGGGAATATTCATTATAAAAAGAGCTTTTTAAAATATTACTATCATTTAAACCTATAATACAATTTGCTACTCTTTGGTTGATATAAAATTCTGGATTTTGATAAGTAGAAATAATATCAACTACTTTAAATTTATATTTTGCTTCATTAAATTTTTTCAACTTATTAAATATTTCATTATTACTACCATCAGCATTTCTAAAGTTATTGTATCTAGTTGCTTCTTCTGTTGGATCAATTTCAATATAATCACCAATTTTTAAGTTATATTCATAAGCAGCTGACTCATTTATAATAATTTTTAAATTTTTAGAATCTAAAATATTTTCTTTATATATACTATGTAAATTATTACTGTTATATTTACTTTCATCAATAGTATCTAATTTTAATTTGTAATTTATAATGTTATTGTCTTGATTAACTAGCTTGATCATTTTACTGTCATATTTGATACCCTTAATACTAACTTCGTCATTAACGTCATTTATATTAGCTTTAACATAAGTATATGTTTCATCATTATTTTCCATAGGTATATATTGATAATATGAAGCAAAAAATAAATTTTTATAACCTTTAGCATATTCAATTTTATCAATATCTGTCTGACTCATATTAGAATAATCAAAATTAAAATTTTTAGTTGATAAATTTAACAAAGTAAGCATAATCAAAATAAATTGTGATTTTAATTTAGTACCCAATGGCGTTACTTTAAATGATGATTTATTAACCTTATATTGCTCAATAATTTTTCCTTCATCATTATATTTTTCAATGGTATCTGGCGATGGTTCAAGTGGTTCATTTACTTGATTTCCATCACTATCTACTGGAAAAGCTTTTTCAATAAAATTATATTGACTAGTTACTATTTCACTTAGTGGTTTATTAGCCATTTTTTTGACCGCATCATTATAATCGCTATTTGAAGGAATATATTTTTTTAAATTAGTTTCATTAAAATAAATATTTGTGTCATCTAAAATTTTAGTTCATAATTTTTTGATTAAATTATTAGATAATGTCATTTGATTTGCTGGAGCTAAATTTTTAGCAATATCTCATGGATTTGTGGCAGCTATACCAGAAACACCTACCTCAGCATTTAAAACAGAAGGCATTTGTACACGATTTTTAAGATATAAAAAGTCATTCTTTTGTCATGTGCTATCATTTATTGAAGGTATGTGTAATAATAATGTCTGACCAATTGGTGAATCACTATTATCAGTTTTGAGTCTTTCATCAGAATTTTCAATAGAATTATTACTATATAATAATAAGTTACCATGTTGAAATCTAACAGATTTATAATTACTATCGCTCATACCAATACTATAATTTAATACTTCATTATTATTGTTTGTAATTGGCCGACCAGGAAAATCTTTTTGTTGTCTAAAATATCCGCCACCTTGAATTGTTGGTGTTAATAAATCAATTGAAAAATTATAATTTTTATTTTCAAATGTTTTGGTTTGAGTATATTTAAATTTATTATTAATGGCTAAACCAGATGAAATAGCTGTTGTAAATAATGAAAACATAATTGCAATCATAATTAATTTAGACAAAGAACTAAAAGCTATTGAAGTTCTAAACTTTAGCAATACATTTTTTTTACCAAATAATGTAGAAGCTTTTTTTGATAATCATGTAGCTTGAAATCTATTAGATTCATTTAATAAATTATTTGTATTACCTTTTAATAAAAAATAAGTAGAAATAATAGATATTAATCCCATTATGATAAATGGTATAAAAACTCAGCAACAAAATAATAAAGGACTAAAGGTAGTTAATGCTGTAGGGATAGTTCAATAAAAACTATATAAATTTAAAAATAATGGTTGACTAAATTGTGCAAATGTATAACCTAACAATCCACCAACTAAAGCAGGAAATAATGATAATAAAGGCATGCATCACATAATTCAACGTTTTTTAATACCATTAGCTCTTAATGCGCCTAATGAAGCTCTATTATCATTAATATATTTTTTAATAGAGAATATGAAAATTAAAGCAACTAAGATAGCAATAAAAATCGTCAAAAGATTACCGATAATAACTTGTGAATTTACTAATTGTGGTAAAAATGATAATCGCAATGCCACAGGACTTAATGAATTTGAGGTATCATAAATAGAATATGCAGCTTTCATATTAGAGGGTCAGGCCATATATTTTTGAGCAATTTTATTAATTTTGTCCAAATAAAATGATAGTTTTTTTTCATTCACCTTGGCAACAATATAAGTTTCAACCGGAGATGATCTTGCAGAATCATAAGTCAATTGATATCCTGCTTCATTAGCATAAATTAAAATTTCAGTATCAATATTTGGTGTCTGTCTTTCTAAAGAATAAACAGGATACATAAAACTTGGAGAAATTCCTTCTCCTACTATTAAATAATCAATATTATCAACCTTGATTTTATATTTATTATCAATTGAATTAATGAATGACATTAAAGTAGTTTGATTAATATACTCATTATTAAAATTAGAATAATTGTAATCATATGCCTCGCTACTATTTGTGTTTAAGCTATTATATGATTTCAATTGTTCATAAATTGAATTAGGTAAGATTGATTTATTTTGTTTTTCTAAAATATAGTTTGGAACAACAACAGCAAAACTGGATAAATTATCTATTTGTCCTACAATTGGTACTGTACCAGAAATATCCAAACTAAGGCGATAACCTTTTGAAACTGGTCTAACATAATTTTTAGATGTGACATCTAATCATGTTTTCATTTTTTTTGCTAACTCATTATTTTTATTCACCCAATTTTTAGGATCAAAATCATTGCTATTAACATCAGTAACAGTTAATATTTCTCTAGCATCATTAGTAAAGTTTTTATTTGATGTTCAAGAAGCCTTTGTTGCTAGGAAAGCTAATAGTCTTCTAGCCCTCTTGTTAATCAAACTATCAAGGCTTCATTTTGCATCATCAATAATTTTTTCAAAATTGAATGTTTCTGGCAAAACATTATGACCGTCATAAATTACTGTTTTATCAATTTTTTCATCATAAGAGGTAGAAACAATTTTATAAACATAACCAGATGATGAACCAGTAAAATCTAATGCTTTAAATGTTCTAAAGGAATCTTCACCAATTAGATTTGCTAATTCCTTTTTAAAATCTTCTTCATTTTTCTTTTTTGCTTCTTCACCAGATATTCCATCATTTTCCTCATATGAAGTAGAGTACAATTCATTAATAACAATATTATTCAAATTACCTTGATCAATTAATCTATTGTAAGACCTTTTTAAATTGCTAGACAACATCATCATACAAGTTGACACACCAGATGATACAAATATTAATGTTGTTAACATGATTAATGAGGCAAAATTTTTAAAGGAATATCTAAACAAAGATTTTATAATTTCTCACATAAAGTGCTCCTTAATTAATATAATCTTGTTTAAATATAAATTTTATTTATGACCTTATTTAAGATGAAAAAAGTATTTAGATCTTTTCAATTGGAAAAGTATTTTAAATAATGAATTTAATTGTTTAACTTTGAATAAAAAAGTAATTAATGAATTTTTTAAAAAAATAATTTTAGAATTTTTTTTCAAATAAGAAAAATCAAATACCTCATTGAAATCAAATGAATTGAATGTTAAGAATAGAATTGGTGTTACATAAAGAAGGCCAATTATTTCAC
>JAZOSV010000074.1:0-17116 GCA_045657345.1 Mycoplasma sp.
ATACAAAAATAAAATTTTGATCATTTAATAACTAAAAAATAAAAATACTCTTAGCCAACAAACCAAGAGTACTTTAATGCATCAACAATTTTAATATGATATATTAATATTAGTGTTGCACTTTATATTTCATTTTAGAAAGAAAAGGTATAAACCTTTTCTTTTTTTATTTACATATTAATAAGTTATTAATCACAGAATCAACTCTTAATTTAATAATTTTATTTAGTATTATTTTTTTGTTGTTACTAGCTACATTTAGATATTCACTAGACTTACCAAAATAATTATCATTTTCTTTACTTTCAAAAATTACTTCGATTTCTTTATTCATAAACTGTTTTGCATATATTTTATTCATTTCATTAGACAAAGAAATCATCTTTTTTACCCGCTCTTTTTTTATATTACTTTTAACTATATTTTTTATATTATTAGCAGCTGTTGCTTTTCTTTTTGAATATGGGAAAACGTGAAGAGTACTAAAATTAATTTGTTTAATAAAATTATATGAGTTGATAAAATCTTCTTCTGTTTCTGTTGGGAAGCCAACAATAACATCTGTACTAATACTAACATTAGCAGATTTTAATCTTATTTTTTCTATTAATTTTTTAAATTCTTCACATGTATATTTTCGATTCATATTTTTTAAAGTTTTATCACAACCTGCTTGTAGACAGATATGTCAATGATTACAAAACCTTTTTGGATTATTAGTTATTAGATCAATTATATTGTCAGTAATTTGAAAGGGTTCAAGTGAAGAGATACGTATTCTAAATTCACCTTCAATTTCATTAATTGATTTTAATAATGAATAAAAATCATGATTATTTTTATCTAAATAACCAGCAGTGTTAACTCCTGTTAAAACAATTTCTTGAAAACCATTTTTATTAAATTGCTTGATATCATTAATGATTTTTTCTAATGGAGCTGATCTTTGTCTTCCTCTTGTAAATGGAATTGAGCAATAACTACACATGAAATTACAACCATCTTGAATTTTAATAAAAGCCCGAGTTCTTTTTTCATAGTTTTCTAAACAAACTTCTTCAAAATCTTTTTCTAACATTAAATTATCTATTTTAATTAATGTCTGATGTTTTTTTAATCATTGTTCAATTAACAAACTTAAGTTATTTTTATATTTATTACCAATAATAATATCAACATCTAATTTATTTTTTATTTCTTCACTAGCAACTTGACTATAACATCCTGCTACTATTACTAATGCATCCTTATTTTTTCTTTTTGTTCTTGCAATAATGTTCCGAGATTTAGCATCTGCAATATTCGTTACAGAGCATGTGTTGATAATATAGATGTCAGCCTTTGCATTAAAATCAAGTTCTATTAAACCTAAAGAACGTAATTCATTAGCCATTGCTTCTGATTCATATAAGTTAACCTTACATCCAAGTGTATGAATAGCAAAGGTTTTAAATTTATTTAAGAGCATATTTAGAAGCTCCCAGAAGTAGCTAAATCAGTATTATTATTTTCTATAGATTCATTATTATCAGTATCATTCCTTAATTCTTGTTCTTCTAACTTTGCTAATGATCCGTCTTTTCTTGCCTTATCAAAAGACATTCTTAGATTTAAATAACTAATGATTCCCACAATAGTTAAACCGAAAAGACCGCTAAAAATAGCTGCTACTATAAAAATATATAAATGGGTGTTTCAATTAGATTCACCAACAATTCCACCTATAATTCCAAATAGACATGTAATAATGTAGTTTGCTAAGCTAACATAAGCTGCATACTTAATTGCTTTTAAACTCTTCTGACTAATTTCATCTTGTTCAGTCTTGATCACTTGATGGACTTTTCATTGATAGAATAGCAACAAACAGCAACTAAGAACCATTGCTAAAATTGGAGCAATAATTGAATACTTTAAATTTGAAATTACATCTAATGGAGAAAATCTTCCACCAGAAGTACTGATATCGTTGGTTAATAAGTCTCTTTTTCAATAAATAAGCAGTCCTATTTGTAAGACAACACTAATGAATATTAAAACATTAGCAAGGATTAAAATATAATTTCAATATCTTTTCATACCCTAATGATTAAGCTCCTTCATTGTTTGTACAATGATTGAAAGAAGATATATCAAAGCTGTTTCACTTCTTAAAATATTATTAGTTAGATTAATTATATATGTATTATTAGTTTTTATAACATTTAAATCATTTTTATTAAATCCTGCTTCTGGACCAATTAAAACTCCTATTTTTGTTTTATTTTTTAAACTTTCTTTAAGTTCAATATTTTCATTATTTTTTTCTAAGTGAGCAATAAAATTAACATCATTATCATTCAATAATTTTTTAAGAATTAATTCATTATTAATAATCTCAATTTTCATTACATCAGTTCTATTAGATTGTTTGCTGGCATTTAATATGATTGTGTTATATCTATCTAAATTATGAGTAATATTATTTTGAGAAAAAAAACTTTTAAAAATATAAAAATTATCAACACCTATTTCTGTGGCTTTTTGAATAGCTATTTCCATATATTTTGGCTTAATTGAACTAACAAAAGCATTAATTTGATATTTTTTATTTTCAACTAAAATAGGTTGTATTATCATAGCTGTTAATGGTCTAATGCTATTAATAACTGCTAAATATTTTTTTTGATTAAAATTAACATTAATTTCATCATTGATTTTTAAGCGCAAAACTTTTAAAATATGTTTTTCATCTTCATTACTAAAAGTTACAATATTATCCTTTTTAGATTTAGCAAAAAAATTATGCATTCTTTAAAACCTTTTCAAGAATTGGATTAATAAACTTATATGAATCATCAATTGAATAGTTTTTAGCTGTAATTAATGATTGATCAATAATCACATTTCTTGGTGTATCAAGAGCTTTATTTTCAGCGACAGCTAATAATAAAATAGCTTTATCAGTATAGCTTATTCTTTCTCATGTTCATGTAGTGGAGATATTTGGCTTCAACAAATTAACAATTTGCTCTCATTCTTTTGCTAAACATTCTAATATTTTTAGTGAATCAGCCCCAAATTCATATGATTGTTCAAAAGAAAAATTAATTAAGTCATTAGGACTAATGTCTCTAATTAATGCGCCATAAACTAATTCAAATAACTTAACTCTTTTTTCTCATTGTTTCATATTAGTAACTAATGATTATGCTCGGGAAATATATTTACCTGTTTTTGTTTCAATAATAACTTTTTCACCAGTTTTAATAAATTGTGGTACTTGAATTTCTCAACCAGTAACTAATCAAGCTTTTTTTTGTGCATTAGTAACACTATTACCTTGGACAGCATCTTCAGATTCTTTAATTTCTAGCACAACTTGATCGGGCAATGAAACTCCTAAAATTTCAGATTCATATTTTAGAACATTAACTTCTGATCCTTCTGTTAAAAAGTTTTTTTCTCATTCTAATTTTGTTGCAGGTATTTCTAACTGCTCTCATGTTTCATTATCAACAAAAACAAAATTACTGCCTTCATTGTATGAATAACTCATTTTTACATTACTTAAGATAGCTTGCTCTAACTTTTCACCAGTTAGTACTTCAATAGTAATAGCACCAGTTCTTAAATTTTTAACCTTGCATTTTACAATTCCTTCTCGCATTGCAGTTTTATTAAAAGAATTTTCAATTACTTGATATAAATTACCTTTGTAAAAAAATGCATTACCTTCTCTTAAATCTTTTGCATGAATTATTGATGCCATAAACTATCTCCTTTGGCAAAATGTAATTTCATTAGTATTTTTTTTTAATTCTGGTTCTTTATTAAACTTTTCAAAAAATTGCTGTCGATTTAATAATGAATCAAAAACACAATATGTTTGTACATCATAATAAAATTTTTTATGATAAATTTGAAAATCAAAATACTCAATATCTGCTTTTTTTAATAAATCTTCATATTCATTTGGTTCACAACGAATATTGATTGCAAATAAAAAATCATTCATAAAATTTAAACAAGACGTTTGAATCATTCAACAACATATGATTCATTAACATTTTCTGGCAATTCTTCTCTTTCTGGATATCTAGTAAATTTACCTTTAAATGCTTTCTTATCAACATCCACAAAAGTTGCTACAGTATTTTTTTCAATATCTAATTTACTAGTTATTTTATTTTTTAAACTTATTTCAGCACCAACATCAATAATCATTGAAGGTATAGAAGCTTTTTTTCCATTCACTAATATATGTCCATGTGATACTAATTGACGAGCTGCTCTTCTAGTAGGAGCAAAACCCATTCTAAAAACTAGTGAATCTAATCTTGATTCTAAAGTTTGCAATAAATTAAGTGTTAAAATACCATGTCTTTTTTTAGCAATTACAAATAATCTTCTAAATTGTCGATCATTCAAACCATACATAAACATTAATTTTTGCTTTTCTTGTAACTGTTCACCATAACCTGATAGCTTAACTTTTTTATTACCATGTTGAC
This sequence comes from Mycoplasma sp., assembly GCA_045657345.1. Taxonomy (GTDB): domain Bacteria; phylum Bacillota_I; class Bacilli_A; order Mycoplasmatales; family Mycoplasmoidaceae; genus Mycoplasma_L. Next base: position 4,494 of record JAZOSV010000074.1, read on the forward strand.
CAGGTGCATAAGTACGTTTTTTACCTTTAGAAAATTCTTTATTATTTTCTAGTAATGAAAAACCTAGACGTCTAGATTTTTTGTAAACACTACCTATATATCTACTCATAAAATATCTCCTGTGAAATTTAATCACTCAAGATAAGATTTATCATTTTAAAGGAATAAACTATTAAAATTTTCAGACAATTACAGCTTTACTTACTTGTTAAACAATGTTAGTTTATTCTACTCTCTAAACTTAAATCTTGCTGTTTGAGTGCAATGTAAATTATATTATATTAATATAATATATTAAAAATATTTTAAGATTCTTTCTTTTTAAAATCTATGTCTTAGATACCTTTTTAGGCATTAACACTATAAATAATTTTTTAGGCTTTATATTCTTATTTTTTTTATTCATAATTTACTTAAATTAAGTTATTTTTTAGTGTTTTATTTTTTTAAAATTCGTTTTGTTTTTAGTAAATTAAAAATAAAAAGTACCATAAAATGTGGTATATTTACATTAAAATATATATAATATAGAAACATCTTATGAAAATTATGAAAATAAAAAAATATCGTTTTTTAAGAATTTTAACTCTTTTTTTAGCTGTCTCTCTTGCTGGAGCATCTATAGCTTTTGCAAGCCTAGGTTATAAAAATCATCTTTTAAATCATGCTTCTACTAACTCAGATTTGGTCTCAGATCAATTGAATAGTAATAATAGTTCACAAAAAGATTCTAGGAGTGCTGATAACACTTTTAATGTTACACCTAGTAATGTCAATATTAAAACTATGTCAGACTTGAATATTACAAATCCAAGTTTATTCCCAACTTTTAAAATTGCAAATTCAAATTCTTTTCAATTGTCTTTAAATCGTCAAACTAATGCACCTGCAATTAATTTATTAAATTCGCCTCTTGCTGAAACTTTTTTATCTAGTAGCCCATCTTCAAATCGTCCGCTAAATGAAGTTACTAACAGTTGAGAAAATAAAAGCAATAATTTTTTAGGATATCAAAAATATAGCACGAATACTGGTGAGATAACAAATGATAATAATTTTGGTTCAACATTAAGTGAACAACTACTAAATCCAAATGGTAATACTCTATTAGTTGAATCTAAATTTGAAAACATAAATAATATGGTTGTTAACCCTAATGAAATAGGGATTTTTTCTATTAGTACCTCAGGAACCAAACAAATAACACAAGATAATAGTTCAGTTGGTTTATTTACAATGGAATCTCCACTTCAAAGTAGTGGTAATTCATTTGTTTCAAGTAATTCAAATTTTATTCCAAATACAAAGTTTTTTTACAATTTAATTGTTGTTAATAAAGGCAATTCATATGCATTTTATGCTCCGACTGAAAGTACAAAGGCAACGCTTTTATATAATGGTTCAACTGATAAAATTGTTAGTGCACCAGACTCAAGTATTGTTGCAAGTGATTATGTAAACTCTTTACTAAATGGTAATAATAATGAATTAAACTTTTTTCAAGTGAATGTTTCTAATGCTATAAACAACGATAAAGCTAACTATTCATTAGTCTTTACTCCAAATGATAAAAATGGAGTAGTATCAGTTGATTTAGTTATTAAAAATGCAATTGATGTTATTCATTATGGTAATGATGCTTGCATTTATAGTTATAGTCCTACTAAAACATTTGAAGATGTAATTACTTTACAAGGATTTAAACCAACTAATACTGTTTCTTTAAATCTTGGTAATATGATTGGTTCAAATTCTAGTACAGATTTATTAGATGAAGACTCTAGGCAAAATCTTATTAACCTTGGAAACTTAAAATTTGCTATTTCGTCTAAATATGCTTCTTTATTTGGTAGTAATACTGATTACAATAATGTATTTTATCGTTGACCAAGTGGGCAAGGGGTTAATGCTAACCAATATCAACCAAAAGTGTATCCTTTTGATGGTAAATCGCAAGAAGTTGAATTCTTAAATTTCGGTCAAGTAAATTCTAATATTGTCATGCCACAAATTAATGAAAATTGAACAAGAGAATATTTGGGCCAAGAAATGTCTATAATCCCATCGATTTCTAATTTCAAAAAAAATAGTACTAGTGAAGAAGCAAAATTTAACTTGGGTGCAATCAATGGTAATGATAACTCGCAATGAATATCTGTTTCTACATGAGATACAAATGTTGGTTTTAACAAATATCTTTTTGATCGCGCTTATTCTAGTAATTTTCCAACTAGAAATTATAATGGGTATGTACAAAATCCTTATAAAGAAGGTGGTTATAATTTAGCTTTTAATAACATATTGAGAAATAAAAGTGTAAATTTAGAAAATGTTAGCTCTAATAGTCCTATTGCTGTTAATTTAAGGGTTAGAAATGATTATGATTGAAGCGGCGGAGGGTTAAACAATACTTTTTCTCTTGTTAATATCGATAATAGAGGTGGTATAGTTGATATTGGTAATTTTACCCCTCTTAAAAACTATAAAGGTTCATATTTACAAGAATTACCAAATGGTGGTCGTTTTGAATATTTAACTGGGATTTTAACTAGTTATGAAGGCGAAAAATATTGAAATGCTCCACGGGAAGATACTAATATTGTAGTAGAACCTAATGGTGGAATTGGCGAAAATGAAATTAGTGATATTTATGCTAGTGATTATTTAAATGCTAGCGGTCCTTGAAAATATGGTGTGCGCATGGAATATAAAGGCGCTATTACCACAACTATTACTGACACTAGAATTTCTGCCTATGCTAATGATGCAAACGGATATATTAATGTGACAATTCACCCAGGTGTTGGTGTAGAAAGTAATTTTATTAAAGATAATTTTGCCCAAACTAATTCTCCAAATAGTGGAATTATTAATGAATATCGATTCAAAGCATTAGATCCTGTTTCTTTTCAAATTAAAGGATTCAAACCTAGAAATTTAAATAGTGATACTCATGTTACAAGTACTGATTTTGATATGAGTAAAAGTTCTGGTTTTGATAACCGATATATTACTTATGCAGTTGATGAATATTTAACATCAAATCAAACAATTGCTAATGTGGTTTCAGATAATAAATATAAGATTATTGCTGATGTGATAGCTAATTGTTTTGAAAATGTCTATAACTTAAAAACTTTAGAACTAATTAATCCTTATAATGGTAATGATATTTCAAATGAATTAAGATCACAAATTAAAAACCCTAAAATTGAAATTCCAGCTGAACTTGCTAAAACTGGATATAACTATTTAAATTTATCTTTTGATTTACAAGGTTATGCTGAAAATGGTCAAATACAATCATCATATAAGCATTATGAATTTAAACTTAAATTTAAAGAACCTGAAAAGAAGGCAACTGTTTTTAATCCTAAAATTAATTTAGCACTAGATGCTCAGGATGCTACTAAAATCAATGTTGAACAAATCAAATATTTAATTCAAAACTATACTAATGAATTTTGAAATTTCTTACTAACTGGTTATTTTAAAAATGATTTAAACATTAATCAAGATGATAATTTATCTAACTTTAATGATTCTATTAGTGTGAAGCTACCAGTTAATAAACTAGATGGTCTTAATATTACACAAGAACTTAAAGATATTCCATTTAAGCGAAATGAGTTAATTTATGGATATCCATCTGATTTTATTGAAGGTTATAAAAATATATCTGATGCAAATAGTGATGAATTAGCTCCTATTAATTCATGAACATTTGATAATCTAGCTATTAATAGTTCATCTGTAACTTTAAATCTTTATCTAAAATATTATGTTAATAGTGATGGGATCATCTCTTATAATCCAAATGGGAATAAATATGGTATTGAATTTATTGGTGATAATATTTTAAATACTACAACTAAATTAACACAAAATCTTTTTATATACCCAAATAACAATATTTTTGCTACTGATTTTAAAAATGATTATGAAAACGGAACAAAAAGTTATTGAAATGAAGTGGCAAAAACATTACTAGTTACTTTAGCAGATTTACCAGAAAGTGTAAAAAATGATTCTACTAATTTAGAAATCATTAATAATACATTAAAAGCTGATTATGTTAATGGAATTGTTCAATTTGACTTAGGACTTAAAAAAGCAAAGATTCATGGAAATGAATACTCATCTGAACAAAACAATGATACTTTATTTAATGTTGGTAAAGTGACTATTACTAATTTTAAATTAGGTGTTATCACCTCTTTAAAAACAGACTTTTATGCCAATACACCAATTGAAGTTAATGGACAAAATGTTTTTGCAAATAGTATTTATCCATCAGATATTACAGAAAATATGCTAAAAGCAATTATTACTAATGATGGTTTTGTAGGTTTAATTAATAACAAAAGTGATGTTGAGATTAATTTTAATAATTTAAAGCAATATGTTAAATTAGATAATTTAGCAGGTACAATTACTTTAAATCCTGATAAAAATTTAACAAATGGTTATGGAGTTTTTGTAACAAATTATTATGATGAAAGTGGCGAACAATCTACAAGGAAAAATTTTTTAACAGATACAACTGTTGTTATCCGTGGATTTAATAAAGCAAAACCAACAAGGTTAACAACTAATTCATATACTATTCAAAATGGAACTTCAATTGTTAATTATAATGAAACAAATGCATCTGATTTGATTAGTACTTTACTAGAAGGTAAACCACCTCAATTTAATTCCAATAGTGATATTGTAATTAGTAATTTTAAACGAAATATTTTAGATAAAAAAATAACATTTAATGTTAAACTAAAATACTATTTTGATAATCAAGCAATTTTAAAAGATTATAGAAATGAAAATAATCAAAATAATTATTTAGATTTAGGTAATTTTGAAATTAATGGATTTACTAATGTTAATGTTGCTACGACTGCAAAACAATCTGGAATTAGATTAAATTTTAGTAAATATATTGGAAGTAACTATGTTACATTTAATGATTTGGCTGATGATGGCACTTTAACAAATGAAGAAATTAAAAATACTATTATTAATGCAATTGTTAATAGTTTAAAACAAGGAACACCACTAATTAATAATGCGCCAGAAGATTTAAAAGCTACTGACATTGATTTAAAAGTTAATTTAGTAGATAATACCAAAGGTCTTATTAGATTAAAAGTAATGTTAAAAAAATATTGAGATATTAATGGAGAATATCACGAAGAGAATTCTCCTAGTCATGAAATTGGTTTAATGGATATTACTGGTTTCAAAATCCTGCCAAGTGAAGAAACAAAATTAAATAATGTTAATAAAGAATTTGTTGTTGACAATAAGTCAGCATCCTATGAAATAATAACAAAGGATTTAATAAGAGGGATTATCTCTAACAACGCAAGATCAATTTTTGACAACTTACCAGTAAGTATTGATCCGAATAATGATCAAAACGTAAAAGATAATCCAACATTTAATACGAATGTTAATTTAGATCAAATTGATGTTAGTAAATTAAATGTAGATATTGATAATTTTAAGACTGAGAATGGTATTGTAAAAATTACCAACTTAAAGTTAAATTCATATTATAAAAAAACTAATAATGAACGAGAGGGAAAAATAGTTTGAGTTACAAATGAGTGAAAATCATTTGGAGACTTTACACTTAAAGGCTTCAATGGATTTATTACTACCACTATTAAAAATCGTATAGATGTTAGAAAAGAAGATAATAATGGAATATTAGCAAACTTTGTAAATACTTCCCCAAATGAGTTACTAAACAATCAGGCTGCTATTGATGCAATCAAATTATTTATTAAGCAAAATGCAATTATTAATTGATATGATAAGGCAGAACCATGAGAAAATTTTTTAATTTTTGATAATTTAAGTGGAAATAATCTAACTGGTGAAATAACTGCTAGAATTACAATTACAAATTGATCTAATGATGGTAAACCGACAACTGATCCATTATCAGGTGAGGTAGTTCTTTTTAATTTTAAACAAACTTCTAAAACTACTATTCCAACAGAAATTCGAGTAGATGCTCCTTATAGTGAATCATATGCTTATGAAATTGCAAATAATGATGATATAAAACAAATTATATTATCTGCAATTACTAGCAAGCCAGGTTCATTATCAATTAATGATATAGAAATTCAAGATGTACAATATGATAATTTTAATGGAACTATCAAAGTTTTAGGTATTCGTTTATTAAAAAATTATTATGATATTTATGGAAATATTGCGCAAGACCCTGAAAAATTTAATGATGTTGCAATTACTAATTTTAAAAAAGTGACATCAGCTACTTCTATCAATAAAGAATATGTTTGAGACAATCAAAATAGTTTGCCATTCCAATATTGAAAACAGTCATATTTTTTAACAAGTATCAAGAGTATTATTAAAAATAATTTAATTGTTGGCAGTGACACTTTTATTAATCAACTTACTAATGATGATATTGAGATTGTTAATGATTCCATTAGTGACAACAATATTGAAGGAACATTATCATTTACAGTTAAATTAAAAAAATATTTTGATCAAAATGGTAGATTTATAGATGCCTCTAATAATTTAGATGATGCACTAACTCAAGATGTAGTTTTCTCTAATTTTAATAAAGTAATTGCTACTGATATTATTACTAATATTGATATTAGTGGTCAAACAAATATAAGAGCATCTGATTATCTAACAAATAATTTAAATGATTTAAAAACATTTTTATTCAATAAAGTTATTATTGGTAAATGACAGGGTTTTGATATTAATAATATTAGTATTGAAAATCAAGAAGCAAAAAATTCAACTGGAAAAATTGTATTAGATTTAAAATTGTCACAATGAATTGATCAAAAAGGTAAATTCCATGATGATGTTCCATTTATTAAACAAGTTACAATAAATGGTTTTATGCAAGTGCAAGCTACTTCAATTATTGAAATAGCAACAGCTTACAATGATTCTGGATTAGCTCAAACAATTACTGTAGATGCATTAAGAGATTTTATTTTTAATCACTTAGTGGTTAATAAGCCTCAAGAATTAACAAAAGATGATCTTGAACTAGATTATGAGAATCGTATTTTTAATAATAGTTTAAGACAACTAACAATTAAAGTTAGAATGAAAAAAAATTATAATGATATAAATGGGAATATAGTTAGTACTGTTCCTAGTGATTGATATACTGTTAATTTAAGCGTGAGAGATAGTGCTAGTCCAACTACAATCCTACCAACAATTGATATTACAAAATATTATCAAGCTATTTCAAGCAAAACTTCTTATGATTTTGCTAAGGATATATCAAATGCTACAAGTTCATTAAATGAAACTATTTTAAATATTAATAACATCAATAATGAGGACTTTGCTTTTAGAAATTTACCATCTGGTTTTTTAAATAATAACTTTAACATTGAACAAAAAGATATTATCATCAATTCTAGTGTTGCTGATAATGGCGTTCAAGTGATTGGTATCCCAAAAAATGGTCAACTTGCACTAGAAATTACTTTAAATAAGTATTTTGATAACAACTCTACAATTATAAATGTTAATGATAATAACCCTCCAAAAACATTTACAACAATTTTGACTGGTTTTAAACCAGTTGATAATCCAACTTCTGTTCCAAAAGAAATAAAATTAGAAAATTGAGATGATAAAATTGCTTCTGATGTAGCATTAAATACTAGCAATACATCAGCATTAGCTAATGAAATTGCTAACAAAATTACTAATTGAAATAAAGGCACTAACAATAGTAATTTACAAATAATAGGATTAATACCTGATAATGTAAATGGAACTATTAATGCAACAATTAGTATTAAGTCTTTTACAAATGAAGATGGATTAGTATATGAGAATAATTGATCACAAAATTATCAAATACTAATTAAAGGATTCAAGAAAATAACACCTACTACTTTTAATGGAACTACTATTTATTTATCTGGAAGTATTGGTAATGATATTGCTAATATTTTAAATCAAGACATAAATACTAATTATAGTAGTAGCACTGATTTTGAAGATTTAAATTTAAATGAATTGCAAAACAATAGCGCATATTATAATTTTATTTCTTATCTTTTATTCCAAAACATTAAACAAAATTTTGAATATATTTTTGAGAATCCTACTTCTAAAATAGTTAATTTATTTAATGGTGAATATAACCAAAATTTATTTAATGAAATCTTAAGATTTTCAGTTGATAATTTCTTATATGATTATAAACAAGGCACTCTTTCATTTGAGGTTAGTTTATTATCTTATTATTCTTCTAGTGATGGTAGTCTTATTGAAAATATAGATCCTCTTACTGCTACATTTAGACTTGTTGGCTTTAAAAAGCTATCTCCTAGTTCAATTATTACTTCTGTTTTCCAACAAGATAAGTTATCTAATATAGTAGCAAGCGATTGACAATCTAATATAAATCAATTAAAAACATTTATTTATAACAATCAAAATATTTTCTTTAAGAATCCTTCATATTCTTTAAAATATGTCAATATTAAGGTTGAAAATGTGCAAGCATACAACTTATCTGGGATTTTAGTTTTTGATTTATCAGTTAATGATTATTTTGGTGAAGATGGTTATTATCATAATAGTCCAAATGATTATTTAACATCACGTGTAGTATTAGAAGGCTTTAAAAGATTAGGGCCAACCCAAATTAGAAATTTAATAGATGTAACTAGGGAGCCAATTTTTGGCGTTGATAATATTGAAGAATTAACACCAACTATTATTAGGGATGCTTTATATCAAAATAGGAATGGCACACAATTAATAAGTTCTACTTTTACTAATTTACCAGATTCATTTTCGTTACAAGATATTCAAGTTCTTGATAGAGATCAATGATCAATAGATTACAATTATGGAACAGTTTCTATTCCTATAAATTTATTAAAATACAATAATGATCAAGGGGTTGAAAGCACAATTCCAAAAGATCCATTTATGGTTACCATTACAGGTTTGGTTAAAAGAAATAATCCTACAACAACTATTGAGGAATTAAATATTTCAAATTATGCATCTTTAACTAATAGTTTAGCAAATAATGTTTCTGCAACAGACATTGAAAGTTTATTTTATTCAAACAAAAACTTTTTAAATGAAATTTTCAAAGATCCAAACTCTACATCATTATTAGCAAATCTACCAGCTAATTTTGACCCATATTTAGATATTAGAAATGTAGAATTACTAAATTATGATGAAACAAAACCACGAGAACGAAGGATGACATTTGAATATAAAAATTATTTTAAAAAAGATGATAATGGAAAAATCTTTATTTCTGATGAATGAAAACCAGCACAAATTAATTTAACTAATTTTAAAGATTTAAAACCAACATCAGTTAATAATTTGGTATGAAATTTATCTTCAACTAATGCTAGAAATAAATATACTGGCGAGATCAGTGAATTAGAACTAGAGTCATATGCTAATGAAGTGAAAAAACAATATATAGAGAATCCAGCTATTGATGGCTCTTTTAACATTCTAACAAATATTAAAGTAGAAGAAATTAGAGAGAGAGATGGTGCTAAAGGAGAAATTGTTGCTAATGTTATTTTACAAAAATATATTGGTGATAATTTCCAAGTAATACCAAGCTCACCAAAACCTTTCACAATTACATTTAGTGGATTTAATCAACATGTTGTTACATGTGCTACTAGTATTAAACCAGAAATCCATGCTACTGATATATTTGCAATTCCTTCTACATATTTAAAAACAAGTAATGACTTAATTGAGGAATTAAATAAGGTTAGAGATGGCGGAGTTTCATATATTAGTAATATCTTAGGAACAACTCAATTTGTTTCTAATGATAAATTGAAAGTAACTAAGGTTGTTGATATTTTAGGATTAGATGGTAAATCTATTTATGATGAAAAAGATCCTGGAAAAATTAGAATTAATGATGAACAAGGATTTATTGAATTCCAATTAATGGTTGCTAATACTTTTGAAACAGATGGAACAATTAATGCTAATCCTTCTATTTTAAAGGCAAGCAATGGTAAACCAGCAACAATTAAGTTATTTATGGCTAGTGCTTCTGAAACTAAATTAAAACAATCATTAGTGTTAGACAACATTAGTAAATTAACATCATCTGCTGAGACTTATTCCCCAACTGTTGATGAAATTAAAAATTATATTATTGCTAATCAAAATTTATATATTGAACTTGGTAATGATGGAAGTGCAAATCAACAATTAATAGCTCAAAGTATTAATGTAGATTTAAATAATAAGAAAGTTGATTTACCTAAAGGAACTGTTTCTTATCAAATTCAATTTAATTCATGATGAAAATTAAAATCAAATGCTCAACTTAAGAATGAAAATAGCACTTCTTATTTAAGTAATTGTACTGATGATTCAAGAATATTAGATATTAATAATAAAGAAACATTTACTGTAAAAATTACTGGATTTAACATTGTTAATAAGCAAAAAGATAATTGATTGTTTTATTTAACAATAGCAATTGCTGGTACATTATTATTATTGTTGTTAATAGCAATCATTGCTCTAATTGTTAGACGAAAACAAAGATCAATTTAGTTTTAGTACACATATATCAATAGTTTATATTTTTCTTTAAACTTGCATGAAATGCTTATAAACAGCAATTCAAACCAATATTTTTACTTATTTATAAGTAAAGTTAATGAATTTTATCAAATTTAGCAAATAATTAAAAACTTTGCTAATTTTTAGTTATAATATTTTTATATATTCTTAAATGGAGGTAAATTATGGCAAAAAATATTATTTTAGGAATTGACTTAGGTACAACAAATTCATGTGCAGCTATTATGGAAGGAAAAACCCCAAAAGTTTTAGAAAACCCAGAGGGTAAACGAACAACTCCTTCAATAGTTTCTTTTAAGAATGATGAAGTATTAGTAGGTGATGTTGCCAAAAGACAAATGATTACTAATCCAAATACTATTATCTCAATTAAGAGATTAATGGGTACTAAGGAAAAAGTTGAGGCAAATGGAAAACAATATACACCACAAGAAATTAGTGCAAAGATTTTATCCTATATTAAAAACTTTGCTGAACAAAAAGTTGGTCAAAAAATTAGGCAAGCTGTTATTACTGTTCCAGCATATTTTAATGATGCAGAAAGACAAGCAACTAAAGATGCTGGTAAAATAGCTGGTCTAGATGTATTAAGAATTATTAATGAACCAACTGCTGCAGCATTAGCTTATGGTTTAGATAAAGAAAATAAAGAAGAAAAAATTCTAGTATATGACTTAGGTGGTGGAACATTTGATGTTTCCATTCTTGAAATGAGTAATGGTACTTTTGAAGTATTAGCTACTAGCGGGGATAACAAGCTTGGTGGTGATGATTGAGATAATGCCATTATTAATTGAATAGTTAGTGAGTTTAAAAAACAACATGCTGATGTTGATTTGAAAAGAGATAAGATGGCAATGCAACGTCTAAAAGATGCTGCTGAAAAAGCAAAAATTGAGTTATCAGGAACTACTTCTACTCAAATTTTATTACCATTTATTTCAATGGATAAAAATGGACCAATTAATTTCGAAATTGAATTAACTAGATCTAAGTTTGAATCATTAACTAAAGATTTATTGGAAAGAACTAAAAAACCTGTTGAAGATGCAATTAAAGAATCTAAGTTATCAAAAAATGATATTGATAAAATCTTGTTAGTTGGTGGTTCAACTAGAATGCCAGCTGTCCAAGAATTAGTAAAACAAATTACTGGAAAAGAATTAAATAGAACTATTAATCCTGATGAAGTTGTAGCATTAGGTGCATCTATTCAAGGTGGAGTGCTTTCAGGTGAGGTTGATGATATTTTATTATTAGATGTAACCCCACTTACTTTAGCAATTGAAACTGTTGGTGGTGTTTCGACTCCTATTATTAAAAGAAATACTACTATACCTGTTTCTAAGTCACAAATTTTTTCAACAGCAGTTGATAACCAACCAGCAGTTGATATTAAAGTAGTTCAAGGTGAAAGACCCTTAGCTAAAGACAATAAATTACTTGGTGACTTTACATTGAGTGATATTGAACCAGCTAAAAAAGGTGAACCACAAATTAAGATTACATTTAGTATTGACGCTGATGGTATTTTAAGTGTTTCAGCTAAGGATTTAAAAACTGAAAAAGAAGCTAAAATTACTATTGAAAACAGTAGTGGTTTATCAAAAGAAGAAATTGATAAGATGATAAAAGAAGCAGAAGAAAACCAAGAACAAGATGCAAAAATAAAAGAAGAAAGAGAAACCAAATACAAGGCTGAGTCATTAATAGATAGTCTTAAAGCTGGAATTGAAAAAGAAGGAACTAAATTGTCTGATGAACAAAAAAAAGAAGCACAAAAACAAATTGATGAATTACAAAAATTATTAGATGAAAAACGTTGAAGTGAATTAAAACAAAAAATTCATCAAATTGAGTCATTAGCTCAACAATTTGCTAATATGTCTGGTGCTAAAGGTGATGATGGTTTAAGAGCAACAGATATTGATGAAGATTCAGATAAAAAGAATTAATTAAGTTTAAAAATCATTTTAAAATCATCCTCCTTATTG
>JAZOSV010000075.1:0-9835 GCA_045657345.1 Mycoplasma sp.
ATATGTTGCATAATCTTTAATGTTTGAATTAACAATATTTATATTTGCTACATCTATACCACCTTCAGGTAAATTTTCAAATAATGTTTTTTGCTTACTAACAATCATTGTTTTAATTGTATTATCAAATCCATTAGCAAATTTTTCTAAATTAGGAATATCACCAGAAAATAAATCAGTATATTCAAATGTATTTTTTGGCATTGTTGTTTCAACAAGTTTAAATCCTTTGATAATAAAGCTAGGTGTTGTTAAATCTTGTGTTGCTGGTTGACCCTCACTATAGGCTACTTCTTTCTTTAAAGATACAGTTACAGTATATTGTCCTTTGCCACTATCAGCATTCATATCTTTATTTAGTGTAATAACTAAATCATCAGCAGTTAAATCACTCACAGAATTTTTATTAATAAATTGACCTTCAAAGATTTCACCTGCTTTTACTTTTTCTAATATAAATGCTTTAATTTGTTCTTCAGTTATAGTTGTAATATCTACTTCATTACTATAATTAAACTCTTGATTTTCTTTAACTTTTACTTTTGAATTATATTTAGCAAAGTTTGAAATAGTAAAAGTGAATTTACCATTACTTTGTTCTGTCTTATTATTATCAATATATTTAGAAATATTTAATATAAATGAAACCTCGCCAGTTGGAGCCTTAGTATCAATAACTTGATTTATAGTTATATCAGCATCTAAAGGAATATTAAATAGTTTTTTAACATCATCGCTGAAATAACTAATTATCTTTTCTTTAAAAGCTTCTACATCTGTAACATCTTTTCAAGTTTTATTAACTAGACTAGCATCAATGTTAGTTATACTTGCAGATCCCTCTAATGTTGTTGGTATTAGATCTTTAAAACCTGAAATTTTGATATTCTCTCAATCAACACTTGTTCTTTCTCCAAGCGAATATGCTTTATCTAGAGTAATTTTTGCAGTAATTGAATTATCATTAGTATTTGCGACAATATTTGAAAGTGTAACTTTTGAACCAATTATATATTGATTAAAAAAGCTTGTACTATTAACAACTTTAGAATTTAATGAGTTATTTAAGATAGTTTCTATTTTAGTTTGTGCACTAGGATCATTAACATAAATAGAGTTGATAGTTGGCTCATTACTTAAATCAATAGGATTATTTAATGTGGTGTTATATGCATATGTATTAGTATTTCTATCTGCAACTGGATTGATTACTTTCATTTGCGATTTATTGTTTTCAAAAAAGTAAATATAGTCATCATTATTATCATAACAAGGAATAGGGATACCTAAATTTGGAGTCATTCCTTTTCAAACTCTAAATCGATTATCTGCATTATCACCATTTTTAATTTTAGTAGCTAATGAATTAAAACTATCTTGATTATACGGTGCTGTAGTATTATTACCATTATAGTTAAGCATTTTAATTCTAAAAATAAAGTTATTAAAATCACTACTATCAATTAAAGCATGCCTAGCAAAACCATATAAATATTCACCTTCAAGAACTACAAAAGGTACATCCATATCTACTTTAGTATCACTAGTAAAATTTATTTGATGTTCTAATTGATTTTTAATGGTACCTTGCTCATTTCATATACCTGCAAATATTCTAAAAACATTCCCTTGTGTTGTTTGTTCATTATTTATTGTTGAGAAATTAATTGGTACATTATATGCATAATATCTTTTATATGATCCAGTAGATTTTCAAGTAGTTATTGCGCCTCTCGGATTCATTAAAGTTAAATCTTGGTCATTTTGCACAATTTGATCATTATTTGAACCTGGATATAAAGTATATTCATTTTGAAAACTAAATAAAATTGTTTTATTAGCGTAATCAGTATTATCTTGGTAATATTTTCTTACTACTAAACTATTATCATCAGTTTGCTCGAAACGAACAAATGCTGTTCTTGCGTTACTATCATTATTATATTCTCTTATAGCAACAGCTGCTAAAACTTTTGCACTAGAAGATTGTTCTGCTACATTCATTTTATAAACTGTTGGATTATCTCCGGAATAATCAACATAATATGTATAATCATTTCGACGATTTTGATCAAATGTTTTTCGTGGAGTAATAATAAAGCTTAAATCATCAATAGGGATAATAGCCTCATCTAAACCACCATTATCTGTTAATTCAATAGTTATATTGCTTTCTGAATCTTGTCAAATTCAATCACCATTATTAATATTTATTAAACTTAATCAACCTTTTCCTTCTTTTCCGCTAGCAGGGTTTTGAGCAAGAATTGCAATTGCATTTTTACTTTTTAAATAATAAGTTGATATAACTTTAGCATTGTCCCCCCCTAAGTCATAATCAACTCTTCTTCATTTAATTGAACCATCAGGATTAATAAAAGTTAGCTTACCATTAACAACAGCAATTGTTCCGCCTGGCACAGGGCAGATTGATGTTGAAGTATCAAAACTTATAGCTCCATCAGTTAATGGAATTGCATTATCATTGTTTAAGTAGAAATTGTTAGATAATGTTGCTCTTTCACTATTAGATAAGTTATTAATTCTCATTACTGATTGATTGTTATTATTAATATTTGAAATAATTTTTATTTTAGATTTATTAGTATTTTCAATTGCTAAAACACTACTAGTTACTGCACTAGCTAATGCTGCACCAGTTATTATTGAACTAATTAAAAATTTTCTATTCTTTTTCATATAGTTAACCTCCAATTGTTATTAAGTTAATACTATCAATAATAAAAAGATGTGTCAATTATCATTAATCTGTAATATATGTATATATTAAAAAGTTTAAGATTTTGATATCATAAGTTAATTGAAAGTTGTTTGTTGCTTTAAATTTGCTTTCTATAATTATAGATATAATCAATTTGCATAATTTAGATATTAAAAAATAATATCTTTTAACTATCATTATATTTTATTATTTTTCAATTTTAAGAGGCTATACAACTAAATTAAAAAATATTTATTCAAAATATATGTAGATGTTAAAAACAAAGGAGTTTGATATGAAAAAAAGTAAAATATTAATTGGCTCTACTTTAGCAAAATCTTACCTAATTATAAATAGTAATATTAGTACTAATACATATTAATATTGCCAATGATAGTAAATATAATAATATAAATGCGAACAAAATGCTTAATGAGCGAGCAACAATTAATAATAAAACTGCTAAATATGTTGTTAACGATGATTAATATAAAACAATTAATTTACTACAGAGAGATGGAAATATTTTTACAGGAAATATTATTACTGATATTTTCTAATCTTTTCAGAAAACTTAAAGACATTTATTATTATTTTTTAAAAAATAAAGTTTTTGTGAAAATAACAAAAATATTTAAAAATCAGCTTTTGATAATGATTTTATAGTGTTTTCATTCAATAAAAAAATGAAATTTATGCATTTAAATTTCATATTAATAGCAAGATTTACAACTACAACAACATCAATTAAAATTAAATTATTATGAACAACACAGCTCTAAAAGATGATGTTATGATCAAGTCATTAGAAATACAATTTTTAAAATGTTGTACTGAAATAATTAATAATAATCGACAAAACAAACCTATTATTAACGCTATTTTAAGAACTATTAAAAAATAAAATTTTTTAAAAAAATTATTAATAAATCAATTGAAAACCAAACAAGTTATTTTAAAACACTAAAACAATCTAAAAAGTCATCTTGTCTAACACACAAATCAACTTTTTATAGTTTTCTTAAAAAAATAAGACATATTTGATTATTAATAAAAGACAAAAAATATTGAACATTAAATAATATTTTTTTTAAATAAATTATTAATAATGTTCCCTTTCCGTTAAGTCCAAACAGAAAATATGATATTAAATTAGAAAAAACAATTGTTGATTTTTATTTTCATCAACACAAACATCATTCTTTGTTTAATAAAACAAATATTTGGAAGCAAAGCCAAACATTCTTTCCAAAGATATCTTTAAAAACCATTTGTAAATATATTAAAAAACACCCTGATTATGTTGAAGGAAAGAAAAAAGTAAAAATCAAACATTCATTGCGAAAATGATATTTAGATATAGGTAATATTCAATTAGATGTAAAAGTAATTGGTAAAAAAGATAACTCATTTTAGCCCAAACTCTATATTTTAGATGCCAAAGATCAACAATCTAAACTATATTATTGTAAATTGTTAAAAACTCAAACTAAAGGGGAAATATTAAATGGATTGATTGAAATCATTGATTTTTATCATCAACGTGGAATTAAAATTAAAAATTTAAGAACTGATAATGCAATGGTCTTTAAATGCACAAATTGAGTACATTCAAGTGAATTTAATAAAATTTTAAATGAATATAATATTAATCACAAGTTCATTCCATTAGACCAACCGGAATGTAATGGAGTCATTGAAAAAGACAACATCATATTTTAGATAAAGAATTCATTAAACATAATTTTTTTTATCAAAAATTTTAAAGAATATGAATGTAGATTAAAAGAATATCAAAAATATTTTAATACCAATCGGTTTCATAAATATTATTAATAGAAAATACTTTTGCTATTTAAGCTATTAAAACATAGTAATATTTATGTTAAAATACAAAAGATGTTTTGTAATTTTTAAAATTATTAAATCAAATCAATTATGAATAATAATGTCCCTATTTTAGCTTGTAAAAACATAACCAAAAATTTTAAAATTAATAATTATGAAATTAGTGTTTTAAAAAACATATCATTAGAAGTTTTTCAAAATGATTTTATTGTAATTTTAGGACAATCTGGTTCTGGTAAAACTACTTTACTAAATATTCTTGCTGGCTTAGAAACTCCAAGTTCTGGCTCAATTTTTATTAATGGTATTAAAAAAGAAATATTTCAAGATAACGAGAAAGAGGATGAAATCAGAGCTAAAAATTTTGGATATATTTTTCAAAATTATGGATTAATACCTATAGTTAATGTTTATGACAATGTGTCTTTAGGTCTAGTCAATAATGAAGTTAATAAAGAAAAAGTGATGTCAATGTTAAAAAAATTAAAAATAGAACATCTAATTAATAAATTTCCTCATGAATTATCTGGTGGACAGCAACAAAGAGTAGCAATAGCTAGAGCATTAATAAAAGAGCCTGAAATCATTTTTTGTGATGAACCAACAGGTGCATTAGATAATGCTACTACTCTAGAAATATTTGAACTTTTTAAACAATTAAAACAAGAAAATAAAACTATTTTAGTTGTGACTCATGATGAAAGATTTACTTCCTTAGCTACTAAAACTATCAGAATAAAGGATGGTATGATTGATAATTTAAATAATTTTTATGTGGATTTATATGAAAAACTATATCAAAATACAAATGAAATTGAAATTAAGATTAAATTAGAAACATTAAGGGCAAGTAATATCAATATGTTAATGAATTTAAATAATGAATCTAATATGCAAAACTTTGATAATAATGAATTTATTTCTGTTCCGGCAAAAAAATCTAGTAATATCCCTATTATTGAATTAAAAAATATCAATAAAGAAATAGCTTTAAAGAATATAAAACAAAAAATAATTAATAATGTTAATTTAACTGTTAATGAGGGTGACTTTGTAATTTTATTTGGTGAATCTGGTTCTGGGAAATCAACATTACTTGGTATTATGTCAGGATTAGATAAAAAATATGAAGGTGATGTTTCTATTTTAGGAACAAAATTAAAAAATTTAAATAACCATAAGCTAAATAATTTTAGAAGGAAGAATATTAGTTTTATATTTCAAGATAATTGTTTATTGCCAGATTTGTCATCGCTTGATAATGTCTTATTGTTAGTTAAAAATAATAAAAAAGAAAAAGCAATTGAATTATTAAAATTTTTAGGTCTAAGTGATTTTATTAATACAAAAATTAAATTTTTATCTGGTGGACAGCAACAAAGAGTAGCAATTGCTCGTTCAATTATAACTAATCCAAAGATTCTATTTGCAGATGAACCTACAGGTGCAATTGATTCTAAGACTTCTTATGATATTGTAGAAATCCTAAGGAATTTAAATGATAAATTCAATACCACTATCGTGATGGTGACACATAATAAAGATTTGTTTAAAATTGGAAATAAATTGGTTGAGATTAAAGATGGTGAAATTTATCAAAAAGAAGATAATGTTATTTCAATAGTTCCAAAATAATTTTTAAAAATTATCACAATTTGTGACAACCCATTGAATATCATCATCATTTTCACAAGCACTAATAAAACGTTCATATCGTTCTTTATGTTCAATATTTAATGAAACATAATCAGTTGGAATATATTTTATTTCTAAATTAAAAGGGATAATATTTTTTGACTCAAAGGATTCTTTTAATTTATAAAAAAGACTTGGTTTACAATAGACAACGAATGAATCTTCTTCCTCAATAAAATTTTCAATTTCATAATTTATAATTGCATTTAATATTTGTTCCTCATTATATTTTGATTTATCAATAATAAATTCGCCTAATTCAGAAAAGATCATCTTAACACTATTAGGCTTAGCTAATTGTCCATTTAATTTGGAAAAATAGCCACGAATTGCTGATACTGTTCTTTGTTCATTATCAGTCAATGCTTTAATTAAAATAGCAATTCCATTAGGTCCATAACCTTCATAAAATAATTCTTTTAGTGAATTAGCATCCTTATTAGCTCCATTAATGTTTTTTTCAATAGAATCACGTGATAAATTATTTTGGATTGCTCTAACAATTGCTGCTTTTAATCTAGGGTTGGCTTCTGGATTAGGGCCACCAAATTTAGCTGCTGCCTTAATTTCTTTTGCGCACTTCATTCACATTTTTGCTTGTGCTTGTTGTTTTTTATTAATACCTGATGCGATTAAATGTTTTCTAGGCATACAAAATTTATTTAGTAAGTGGGATAGCTTTTAAAACTATTGCTTGTTTTTTTAAAGCTTCTTTTGCTTTAATTTGTTCTTTAGTTAATCCCTCTTTTTGAACTTCTTTCATTTTTGTGCTTGATTTTTTATTAGTGTTAGGCACAATAGTTTTTTGTTGAGGTTCTACTATTTTTTTGTTATTTGTATAAGCATTAGATGCTTGTTGATTATTAATTATTCTTGAGAAAGATGATATTGGTTTTAATGTTGGTACAGGTTTCATTTCTTTTTGTAAATTTGATTTTTGTTTATAGTTTCGGAAATACTCTGTACTATTATTGACGTTGCTTCTAGTATTGGTAATTGTATTTAACTGAATTGAATTCAAAGTTTTAGCAACTTGAGGTAGGTTAAACGGCGAATTATTAGATGTATAAGTATTTACTTGCTCATCCTTGTTAATTGGTGCTTTGTAATTGAATGGATCTCTAGCTTTACTTACTGCTTGATAATTTTTAACATTATTATTTGTTGGTAATCTAATGCCTAATTTATTAACTGGTTCATTAAGTAAAGTTTTTCCTGATTGAGATTTAATGTACTCATTATTAATATAAATTGAGCTATTAACAATTTGATTAACTAACTCTTGATTATGATTACTTTGTAATTCACGGTTGTAAATTAAATCTGCAATATTAAATGAGTTTGGTATTTTTACATAGTCTTTACAATCAACATCAATAATATTTACATTTTGTTTATTAATATTATTAGCTCTTCAATTTTCTTGAATCTTAACTTGGTTATTAGAATAATTATTAATACCTCTTATAATTTCTGAATTTAATGTTGTACTATATGGAGTTTTTGTAGATTTCAACAACCCACTATTTTCTAATAAACTTTCATATGCTCTTGCAGCATTAATTGCATTTTGTTTTGCATCAGTATTTCTTATTTTAAATTGATCTCTAATATTAGCAGAATCAATATTATCTGCCCTATATTTAAAGTCTATGTCAGATTCATTATTATCAAAGAAGGAGATGTCATTTTCTTTTTCTTTTTCAATTAACTTAATGTAATCTAAATCTTCATTTGCTTTATCATGTTGATATAAAAAATCACTAACTTGTTTATTAATTACATCATTTTTTTCACATAACAATTTTTCAAATTCAATAGAAGAATCATGCAATCTTTTAATTAATAAATCCTTTTGATTTAATTCTAAAAAGTTTTGATTCTCAACATAAGCTAATATTTTCTTAAATAATACTCGCTGTTCATCAGTCATCTGATCTTCACTAATATCTAAAAAAGCTAAATAATTTTTAGATTCGTTATTTAAACACATAGTTTTGATGGCTTCAGCTTGTTGTTCTGGTGTCAATGATCTTAAATAACCATCTAAGAAATATTTCCTATTTTTAAAATCGTTAAAATATTTTGATGGAATAGTATTTTTTCAAATTTCATTATATTGTTCTGGAATATTCATGACTGGTACAGATTTAGCAACATTATTAAAATTTTCTCCTTGAGCTTCTTCTTTTAAAGAGGATAAGTTTAATGCTTTATCAATATTATCAAGTTTTTCACGATGTATATAATCATAAAATTTACCTGCTATTAAATCATATCTCTTTTGAAAATAATCTTTACCATATTTTTCAATTACTCTACCAGTAAAATTAATGTGATAAAAAGGCATAGCATCTCATAAAAAGACCTTATGTTCTAATTCTTGATATTGTTTTGTTCTTCTTGCCATGAATAAATCCAATCTTAATTTTACTAACCATATAATAATATCTAATTTTACCAAAACAAAAAATAGATTTACAATATATCTATTATAAAATAGATAAAAAAATTTTTTTACTATAAAATATGTAGAAGAAAGAGAGAGGATACATGTCTTTTAAATTAAAAGTAACAATTGAAATTCCAAAAAATTCAAAAATTAAATATGAATACAACCGTGAAACTAAGCAAATAGAAGTTGATAGAATTTTATATGGTTCTAATTCCTATCCGCAAAATTATGGATTTATTAAAGAGGCACTAGATTGAGATGGTGATGAGTTAGATGCTTTAGTTATAGCTGACCAACCTTTTTTACCAGGTGTCTTAGTGGAAGCTAAAATTCTTGGAGCTATGGAAATGATTGATGGCGGGGAAACAGATACAAAATTAATTGGTGTGGTAGCTTGTGATCCAAGATATGACTCATATCAAAAATTAGATGATTTGCCAAAGCATTTGTTATTAGAAATCAAGGACTTTTTTGAAAACTATAAAAATTTACAAAAGAAAAAAGTTGAAGTTCTAGGATTTAAAGATGAAAAATGAGCTCATAAGGAATATCAAGAATGTGTTGAATTAATGCAAAAATATGGCAAAGAGGATAAAAATGAATTTATTAAATTGATGAAAAAAGAACATCCTGAAAAATATAAGAAGTAATTAATAATATAATTTCAAAGTATAATTTTAATGTCTGTCATATTGTATTATGGCGGCTTTGGTGAAGTTGGTTAACACACCTGACTGTGACTCAGGTATGCGCGGGTTCGAGTCCCGTAGGTCGCCCCATTATAAATTACCCTGGTTTTTCCAGGGTTTTTTTGTTCTAAAGAGCGTTTGAGATAAATTGCCCAGAAATGGGAAAGATATGGGTCAATGACATAGACCATCACAGGTCGCACTGATAATTAAAAAAATACAGCTTGACACTCCACTTAAACAACTATATGAGTTTGAGTGAGATATGGGATGAACAGAATCATCGACATATGACAACTGATTGCGCAATACAAAAGATAGAATAGAGAAACTTACAGGAAGAAGTTTACACTCATTCATTAATCCTTATACAATTAACTATATGAATGTAAAAAGATCATTACATGGTTATGGGGTTAAGATGGC
>JAZOSV010000076.1:0-12547 GCA_045657345.1 Mycoplasma sp.
TAACTTCAAAAGGTTCCATTATTACTCAGAATTAGAACATCTACCTTATGCTCAAAGATTTTTAATACCTAAAATTGCTATAAATTCTAATATAATGAGATATAGAAGTTACCAGTCCCAAAAGATGGTGCATTAAACAAAAACTTTATGAAGAGAGTGTAATATGTTTAATTCAATGTTATCTAAAATAGTCACAAAAACAATGGCAAAAAAAATAAAAAATAACACAATCCAAGAAGAGGATATTCAAGATGTTATTAGAGAAATTAGAATTTCTTTGCTAGATGCAGACGTTAATTTAAGCGTTGTTAAAAAATTTATTAATAATATAAAGGAAAAAACAATTGGTGAAAATATAGGCGAAAATGTAACACCATCTGATTTTTTATTAAAAAATATTAAAGATGAATTAATTGAAATTTTAGGAAAAAATCAAAAAGGGATTAATTTTAAACAAAATACACAAAAAATTATGATGGTTGGTTTGCAAGGTTCTGGAAAAACAACTACAGCTGCTAAGTTAGCAAATTATGCAAAAACTAAGGAAAAAAAGAAACCAATACTAATTGCATGTGATATTTATCGTCCAGCCGCTATTGAACAACTAGAGCAATTAGCTAAAGATAATAAAATAGATTTTTATCAAGAGGGGACACAAGCACCTGTTAAAACAATTAAAAATTGTGAAGAAATTATCAAGAAAAACAAAAATGATTTTATTATTGTTGATACAGCCGGAAGATTGCAAACTAATGAAACCCTAATGAATGAATTAATTGATATTAAAAAATCTTTTAATCCAGATGAAATTTTATTAGTGGTAGATGCTATGAGTGGACAAGATATAGTTAATGTTGCTACAGAATTTCATAATAAATTAAAATTAACTGGTTTAATTATTACAAAAATGGATTCTGACGCTAGAGCAGGAGCTGTTTTATCACTAATTTCAATTTTAAATATTCCAGTTAAATTTATTGGAGTAGGTGAAAAGGTACAATCATTAGATCTTTTTTATCCTGAAAGAATTGCTAATCGAATTTTAGGCTTAGGCGATATTATGACTTTAGCTGAAAAAGCAATGGATGTAATTGATGAAAAAAAAGCTAAAAGTCAATTAAATAGAATGTTATCAGGAAAAATGGATTTAGAAGATTTGTACAATCAAATGGAGCAAATTAATAAAGTGGGTTCAATCGGTGGAATTATTGGAATGATTCCTGGTTTAAGCAAAAAAATTACTGATAATCAAGAAGCTGAGATTGAAAGCAAAATGAAAATTATGAAGGTATTAATGAATTCAATGACATTAAAAGAAAGGCGAAATCCTAAATTGTTAAAAAAGGATGCTGCTCGGCGAGTAAGAATAGTAAAGGGATCTGGGCGTTCTATGGATGAATTAAATAAATTAATAAAAAGATGGGAAGAAGGCAATAAAAAAATATCTAATATTGGAACAATGTTCAAAAAAGGTGGTAACCCTTTTAAAGGCGGAATAGGTTTTTAATTTTAATTATGACTAGTGAAAGAATTAATTGATTTCCTGGCCATATGAAAAAAGCTATTGATGAAATTAATAAACAAATAAAAAATGTTGATTTCATTATAGAGGTATTGGATGCAAGAGCACCAACATTAACTAGTAATAATGAATTAAAAAAACTTTTTAACCAAAAACCTATTATTAAAGTTGCTCTTAAAAGTGATTTAAGTGATATACAACATAATTATAAAAATGATGAAATAATTTTTGGAACAATTAAATCTAAAACATTTAGAAAAGCAATTATTTTAAAATTAGAACAAGTATTTGAAACAAAAATTAAAAATTTAAAAGCAAAAAATTTAAGCAATCCAAATTTTATTGGAATGGTTGTCGGTTTGCCAAACGTGGGTAAATCTTCATTAATTAATCATCTATCTTTGTCAAATAAATTAAAAGTCGAAAATAGATCAGGTGTTACAAAAAGACAAAGCATTACTAAAATTAATAATAACTTTTTCTTGATAGATACACCTGGGATATTCTTTAAAAAAATTGATAATCTTAATGATGGGATTAAGTTAGTAATTTTAAATAATGTAAAAAGGGAAGTTATCAATATAGAAATAGTTTTAAAATTAGCATATGAATATTTTTTAACAAATTATCCTCTTCCATTAAAAAAATTTTATCAAATGAATGAAACATTATCATTTAATCAATTTATCAAATTTATCTGTGAAAAATATAAATTTAAAGATGGTAATAATGAATATGATTTAAATCGTGCTTATCAATTTATATTGGATAATTTTTCAAATGGACTTATTTGTAAATTTCATTTTATTTAAATTTTGCTAATTTGTTTAAAAGGATTTTTTGTGTAACTATAGGATTTGCTTGGGAATTAGTTTCTTTCATTACCATACCAACTAAAAATTTTTCAACCCTTTCAGGTCTTTGGGCATACTGACTAACTAAATCTAAGTTTTTATTAATATATTGTTCAATGATGTTACCAATAATAATTTCATCATCAATTTGTTTAAAACCTAATTCATTAATAAGTTCACTAATTGTTTTCTTAACTTCAAATAATTTTTGTAATAAAATTTTAGCTTGTTTTGAATTAATTTTTTGTTCATTTAAATATAGTAATAAATTTATAAATTCATCAATAAAACTTTCTGATAAATCTTTGATATGAACATTTAATTTATTTAATACTCCTAATAATTCAGAATTAATTCAATTAAAAACTAATAAATAATTATTTACTTTTGAACAAGTTATCAAGAATAATTTTAAACATTCATTATTGTCTAGCAAAAAATTTATTTGTTTAATGTCTAAACCCTTTTTTGAAAGATTAGTTCTAATCTCATCAACACCTGGACCAGATTGAGTTATGATTTGTTTAACTGTTTCTAATGAATATTGGAAAGCAACAATATTAGGTTCAGTCATATAGCGATAATCAGTGGCATCTGTTTTGACTCTTAATGACTCAGTGATATTTAAAGAATCATTATATTTTCTTGTTTCCTGAATTACTTCTTGACCTGATATCAATAACTGTATTTGTCTTTTAATTTCATATTCAATTGCTTTGCCTACATTTGAAATTGAATTAATATTTTTTATTTCTACTCTAGTACCATATGATTTAGAGCCAATTGGATGAATTGATAAATTAACATCTGCTCTTAATAAGCCGTTTTCCATTTGAGCTAATGAAATATTTTTAAGTGTTAATATCCTTTTTAATTCTTGTAAATATTCCATTGCTTCTTGGGCAGAATTAATACATGGTGCTGTAACTATTTCAATTAATGGGCAACCTGCACGGTTGTAATCTAGAAATAATTTATTATCTTGATTTATTTGTTTAGCTGTATCTTCTTCCATATGGATTCTTTCAATTTCAATTTTTTTAATTTCTTGATTAGTTAACATAGCATTGATAAAGCCGTTTTGACCGATAGGAAAATATTGTTGTGTAATTTGAAAACCTTTAGACAAATCAGGATAGAAATAATTCTTACGATCAAATTGAATATTTTGGAAATTAATTTTCATATTTAAAGCATCAGCTAAAATAATTGCTTTATCAATTACTTTCTTATTCACAGTAGGCAAAATTCCTGGTAGGGCTAAATCCATAAATGAAACTAATGTATTACTAGGTGCATTATAATCACTTTTAGCATTAGAAAACATTTTAGCATTAGAGTTAATTACAGCATGAACTTCTATTCCAATAACAACTTTAAAATTATTCAAAATTTCCTCCTACTTTTTCTAAAGCATATGCTATTTTTAAAACTTTCAAATCTTCTTTATAATTAGTAGTAATATTTATTCCTAATGGTAATTTTTTAACACTAATTGCTGGAATAGTAATGGATGGTAAA
The DNA here is from genome assembly GCA_045657345.1 of Mycoplasma sp. Classification (GTDB taxonomy): domain Bacteria; phylum Bacillota_I; class Bacilli_A; order Mycoplasmatales; family Mycoplasmoidaceae; genus Mycoplasma_L. The sequence goes on from JAZOSV010000076.1 coordinate 3,898, forward strand.
CCTGCAAAATTCGCTATTTGCAATGCGTCATCACAGATATTATCAGAACTATTATTTTTTAATACATCATTGATTAATGGCGCAATACTAGAGGCGCCAGGTAAAATAATTGCATCAAAATCTTTAAAAATAGCTTGCGCTCTTTTAATAATCCAAGTACGAATTGTTTTAGATTTTAAAAAAATATTTTCAAAATTCTCTTTTGAAGTAACATAAGCACCTATTACAAAACGCTGCTTTAATTGTTTGCCGAATAGATTAGTACGTGATTTGATAGCAATATCTTGAAAATTAATTCCATGTTCGCTTTCACCAAATAGTAAGCCTGTTAAATTCGATCAACAACTTGCCGCTTCACTATAACTTAATGAACGATATATTGAACTAATCATACCTAATAAGTCAATCCCGAAATCAATTTCGTCAATTTTAAAATTGGATTTTAATTTTAATAAATATTTATCAAATTCTTTTTTTTCTTCTTTCTTCATATATGCGTAAGCATCCTTAAGTAAAACAAGTTTAAATTTTTCATTATCTTTTTCTTGAATTTTTTGAAAATAATCATTAGATAAATTATTTGATGTCATATCTTGCTTATCCTGTTTAGCTAAAACAGAATAAACAATTGCAATATCTAAAACAGAATTAGCTAAGATGCCAACATGATCTAAACTAGGAGCATAAGGATAAACACCATAACGTGAAATAGCTCCATAACTTGGTTTGAACCCTACTATACCTTGAAATGATGCTGGTTTTCTGATTGAATCACCAGTGTCAGTTGCAATGGCAAAAGTCACTATTTTTTTTGATACCATAACAGCAGAACCTGAACTAGAACCACCTGCAATTCTTTTTTTATCAAAAGGATTACACACAATTCCAAATGCCGAATAAGTTCCACTACCTCCTAAACCAAATTCATCTAAATTATCTTTTGATAAGCAAATGGCTCCTGCTTCATCCAAGAGTTTTTTTACAAATGCATCATACTTAGGTATATATTTTTTTAAAAATAATGAGCCACCAGTTGTAACTATTCCTTTAGTAGCAATATTATCTTTTAATGAATAAACAACTCCATTTAATAATGAATTTGAATTTGCAAAATGACTAAAAGGAACAATGTTTAATGAACAATTAAAATCCTTATTAATTTTTTTTAAATTTAATAAACTTTTATCATATATTTGTTGAGGAGTAGTTACCTTATTAGATAAATCATTATTTAATGAAAGAATAGTACTATTTTTCATTTTTTATTACCACCATATTATTTTTAAAATATTTGCAATTTGAGAAAACATCTTCATAATCATAATTAAAACATTCATCATCATTTAAAAATGTTTCTAACCTAATAGGCTCAATCATACTAGTTTGTTCAATATTAGAGATATTAACATCCTTTACTTTATTAATTGTTTTAATAATGTTATTAAATTCTTTTTCAATGTCAATAATTTCTTCTTCGTTTAAATCAAACATTAATTTCATAGATAAAGCTTTTAATTTTTCTTTTTTATTCATTTTTAACTCCTCACTACTTTGGATTTTGTTTTTTTGTTTTTTAAAAAAATATTGGTATTTGATTTTTTAAAATTATTTGTTGATTCTCGAATATGGTCAAATTTAATAATGGGCATAATAATCAATGCCACTGGATATATAATAATAAAATTAAGTATAACCATTGGAACAAATAATATTAATCTAATAACAAATCATGTCGAATAGTTTAAAGGTGATATCATTGCATCAAAGGTTGGTAATATTAAAACATTACAAAAAATTTCAGTGATAACAATCATCATAAAAACTACTGCAAAAATTTCAAATCATGTCCCCTTTTTATTTTTATTCTTCTTTTGGTAAACATAATTAAAATAACATAACCAAAGAATAAGTAACGATAAAGCCATCGAAATAACTATTACTCAAATTACATTTATTAAATTAATCTCAATTGTAAATGATAGAAAACTAATGATAAAACTTTGGTGATTATCTTTAGTAAAAAATAATAATAAAATTGCTAATGCTGAAAGTAAAAAAACAAATATTGAAGAAAAAATATTAAATTTCAAATATGACTTTTTACTTGACAATAATAATGACTTAATAATACCACCAAGAAAACCAAATAAAATTGCCGCAATAAAATAACCAAAATGAAAAACCCCACCGGAAAGAGCGACAACTAGAAAATCAATACTAGCTCCCAAAAATATTCCAATAATAGGACCAAATAATAAACCACCAATTTTAATCAAAATACCTTCAACTATTATCCGAGTTCCTAACCATATTTTAAATACTACACCTAATAATCCAACACTTAATAAATTTAACAAAAAGATTAATGACAATGATAATGATAAAACAATTCCAATATTACTCAATGATTTAATAGATATTTTAGGGAATAGCATAAGCTTTTTCTTAAGTACAAAATGATAAAAAAATTTTTTAATTAAAAAAACTAAAAAAATCAATAAAAAAAATACTGCTATAAATAAAAAAATTTCTCAAATCTGCATAAAACTATCACTTTATTTTATCAATTAAATTATCATTTATTTGAGAAAAAATTTTAGATCCTTTAAAACCTTTTTGGAACGAAAGAGGCGATGGATGTGATGTTTTAATGATTAAATGTTTTTTATTATTAATTAGACATGTTAATTTTTGTGCATCTTTTCCCAAGAGAACAAAAATAATTTTTTCTTGTTCATTTAATTTTTCAATAACTTTTTTTATAAATATTTCTCAACCAATGTTTTTATGAGAGTTTGGATGATTTTCATTCACTGTTAAAACAGTATTAATTAAAAGAATTCCTTGTTTAGCTCAGTCAGTTAAATCTGTATTAGTTCTTATTATTCCTAAATCATTTTTTAATTCCAAAAATATATTTCTTAATGATGGTGGAATGCATTTTTTATTAGATACACTAAAACAAAGTCCATCTGCTAATTCAGACTTAAAATATGGATCTTGGCCAAAAATAACTACCCTTGTATCTTCTATATTAAAAAAATTAAAACATTTAAAAATATCATCTTTACTAGGAAAAATATGATATTGTTTGCTAAAATCTAGCAATTTTTGATCCAATTGTAAAAATCATTGTTCAGCTTGTAATGATTTAATGAAGTCACTCCAATTTGTTGAACAATTAATTGATAAGAAAAATTTATTATCCTGTGATGATTGTAGCCAAATCATTTTTTAATTTCCTGCCATTTTCTGTTTTTAAAAAATCATCAAAATTTTCTGATTTTTTGTCACCTGCTGCCACTTTATTAGCATCACCAATCAAATTTAAAATTCTATTTGATTCTTTTTTACTATCTCCAAAATAAAATGGAGCATAGACATTATCGACATTATCCTTATCCACAATTGTTAATTTACCACTAGGTACTCAATATTTCTTTCCATCAATTGTAGCTATAGTATATGGGTTTAAAATTGTTTTGATATTAGATAATGATAATGAATAACTTAATTGTGGTGCACTTTTAGCATTTTCAAAAGCATTTTTATTTAATTTATCAAATGTACTTTTATTATTATCAGTAATTCATTCTTGTGTTGAACCACCAGTAGATCTTCATCATCTAAATTCTAATTTTAAATTTGAAAAAGTTAACTTTTCATATGCTGGATCCTGTTTATCAACAACAGGAGTACTAGTATCATTATCTACAGGTTGTTTTACAAAATTCTTGATATCATTAACATCTGTTGAACAAGAAACCTGATATAAACCTAATCGATATGTTTCAGCTCCACTACCTAAATAAGAAGCTAAAGCATAATCAATGCCATTGCTAAAAGTACCCAATGGATTTTCAAAATTTTTTGATGCTGGTTTTCTAGAAATAACTGTTGCTATTGAATTTCCAATACCATGCATTCAAGTTGTGAATGCTCCTACAACTTCAAAAACTGAACGTGCTTGTAACTGTGGGAAATTATTTTTATCAAATGCTGGCATTGTTTTAAAACCATCAACACCTGCATCACAAGTAATATTTTGATTGTTAACCTTAAAAATAAGGTCATTAAATTTGGATGTTATCGTTTGTAAAGCAGATGGTGCTGATGAACAAGAAGTTACAAAAGGAATAACTAATCCCAATGTTAATAAAAAACCACTGCTAAGTAATAAAATTTTTTTAGTAATTTTCATAACTAAATTTTAACATATTAATTATTCTTCATAACAACAATATCTACCACTTGTCTTTTCAAAACCTAACTTAATTTCACCGGTGGCACCATTACGGTGTTTTGCGATAATAAAATCAACAATCATTGTGCTTTCATATTTTTTAATAAAATTATTAGAATTAGAATCATCAACTTCTTGACGGTCATAATCTAAGAATGTTACTAAATCAGCATCTTGTTCAATAGAACCAGATTCTCGTAAATCTGATAGGATAGGTTTTTTGTCCGGGCCTTTTCTTTCCTCAATTTTTCTAGATAATTGTGCTACAGCAATTAAAGGGGTTGATAAATCTTTAGCAATTGCTTTTAAGGCCCTTGAAATTTGTGCTACCTCTTGTTGTCTATTAATACCAATTTTATTTGATCCTTGTACTAATTGAAGGTAGTCAACCACAACTAATTTAATTTTTTTAGTAGTAGAAATCTTTTTTAGTTTTGATTGAATATCTAGGATACTAGCATTAGATGACTCATCAATAATGATTGGTAATGTTCTAACCTTCTCGATACAATCATTAATCAATCTTTGATCTTCATCGCTTCATGTCCCTTTTTTTAATGAATAAGAATTTAATCCTGATTCAATACAAATTATTCTTTCCATTAATTGTCTTGCTGACATTTCAAGTGAAAACATCACAACACATTCATCTGGCTCACAACTTTTAGCTGCATTTAATAAAAAATTTAATGCTAATGCTGTTTTACCCATAGATGGCCTAGCTGCTAAAATAATTAAATCTCCTGCTTGAAAACCGTTAGTAAACTCATCAATACTACTAAATCCACTTGTTGTTCCGCTTAATGAATTATTTTGCAATCTAATTTTTTCTAACGCACTATTATATTCTTCACCAAGCTCATCTAAAGTTAATAAACCACTATTTTGATTCAAGCTATTGATGATTGCTTGTAATTCCTTTTGAATTGTTCATAATTCTTCATCAAAATTATCAAAATCAAAAATTTTTTCGCTTATATTGTCACCAAAATCATTAATTTTATAAGCAATAGCATTCTTTTTAAGATTAACTAAATATTTTTCAAGATCCAATGAATTAACATATAAATTGATGATTCTGAACAGAACTATTTTTAGTGGTTCCTTATAATCATTATCATATTGTTTTAGTCTAGAAAGTAAAATTGTTGGGTCAATTTTTCTTTCAAGATTAAAAAGATTAATTATTTCCTTATAAATAATCCGATTGACTTCATTTAAGAAATCATCAATATTAATAGTAGAAATAACCTCTAAAGCTACATTTTCATCATTTAAAAGAATAGATAAAACCTTTTGTTCAATCTCATCATTTTTTTCTCTTAAATTTTTTTTATTAGAAAATGTATTCATTTTTACTCCTCTAATACTTTTATATTAATGTTAGCAATGACATTATTAAAAATTTTTACTTTTATTTTATGAATACCTATGTCTCAACATTTCTTTTCACTAATAATCATATATTTATCAATATCCTTAAAATCAACATTTACTAAATTTAAAACTTCCTTAATACTAATGTTGCCAAAAGATTTACCATTATTAGATTTTAAATAAAAAATATATTCTTTTTTTTCAAGAGCTTGTTTAATTTCATTAGCTCAATTTTCTTTTTGTTTTAGATGATAATTTTCTTCACTTATTTGAGTGTCTAATCTGGCCTTTGAATTTTTGTTATATTGAATTGCTAATTTTTTTTTAAATAAAAAATTTTTAGCATATCCATCTGAAACATCAAGAATGTCATTCTTTTTACCTAAATTATCAATATCTACTAATAAAATTATTTTCATTTTAATCTTTAACAAATGGAAGTAAAGCAAGAATTCTAGCTCGTTTAATAGCATTTGAAACTCTTCTTTGATGTTTTGAACAACAACCTGAAGTTCTTTTTGGAATAATCTTATTTGATTGATTAATATATTTTTTTAATAAATCAATGTTTTTGTAGTCAATATGTTCGATTCCCTTTGAACATAATGAGCAATATTTTTTCTTTGTTCTTCTAATATATGACATATAAACTCCTTTTATTTTAAATCTTCTTCTCAATCTATTAGATTATATTCTTCTTCAACATTAGGATTATTTGAAGAATTTTCATCTAAAGAATTATTTTCAAAAATTTCATCTAGTGAAACTTTTTCTTCACTTTGATTATTTTCTAGTTTCTCATTTTCATTTTTTGCTCTTCGTGAACCAATATTTTTTATTGAGATCACTACGATTTCAGTAACAGTACTTTTTTTACCTTCTTTATTAATATATGATCTAGTTACTAATTTACCATCTATACTAACAAAATCACCCTTCTTTAGGTTGTTGCCAATATATTCTGCAGTTTGATTTCAAGCAACACAATTAAAAAAATATGTTTGTGAAAAATTCATCATGTCATTAACTGCAACACTAAAACGTGCCATTTTAAATTCTTTTCCATCAGTTTGATTTTTATATACAGGATCTGTACTTAAAAAACCTACAATAATCGCTTTATTCATAATAATTTCACTTTACTTTTTTGATGGTGTTTTAGTTTTATTGTTACTTACTGTAGTTGTTTTTTTAATTCAACATGTGTAACAAATGTGTTTTTTATTGTCTAATAAAATTGAAGTGTAGCAATCATCTTCTTTACATTTAAAGCATTGATGTGGTTTTTCATTATAACCAGCTTTTTTTCTTCAATCTTTTAGACGTCTTTGATAATTATAATCATCAAATTCAGCAGCTGATACTATTGTATGTTTTTGATCAGTACTAATACCATTTACAATTTTAGGTTTTACTTTCTTTTCTTCTTTATCTACTGTTTTTTTGATCTCTTTTTTAACTGTTGGTTCTCTTTTAACAATTGAATCTTTTTTGTTATCATCATTAATTTTTTCTTCTAACATTTTAGATTCCATTTTTATATCTTTTTTATTTGCAAATTCAGCTTCACGTGAATTCTTCATTTTTTCATACTCAGATTTACGTCTAGCATAAATTTCAGCTCGGATTTTATTTTGTTTAATTTTCTTTTCGTTAACTAATGCACGATAACCATAATCCTTATTTAAATTAATAATCATATGTCTAAGAATATTTTTATTGATAGTACATAAACGTCTAAACTCATTAATTAATTCAGTCTTTTCGGTTTCAAAGTTATATTGAAAATAATATCCATGAGTGTCATTTTTAATTTTATAAGCTAGTTTTTTAATGCCATATTCTTCAACTTTTGGCTTTGCTTCCTTAATAGATGAAACAATTTCATTAGCAATAAGCTTTGCTGTTTTTTCATCTAGACTACCAGAAACAATTATCATAATTTCATAATTTACCATTTATTCCTCTCTTTTTTGGATAAAGCCCTTTTATTACTCTAAGGACAAAAGAGTGTTTATACTATTGAATAACATATAAACATTTATGTATTATAACATAAGTTATAATATATAGGATAAACTAAAATGAATTTTGAGGATATTTAAAAATGAAAATATTATTTATTGGTGATGTTTTTGGAAGTCTTGGAATAAAAGCAATTGAAAAAGAATTACCATCAATCAAAAAACAATACAATATTGATATAACAATTGCAAATGCTGAGAATGTAAGTGAATGTCGAGGTCTAAATATTTCAGATTACAATAAATTAGTTGAACTAGGAATTGATTATTTTACTTTTGGTAATCATACATGAAAACAACAAGATTATGACAAAATGCTAAGTCTTAAGAATGTTGTAAGACCTTTAAACATGAGTAGTAATTCAGACTTTGCTAAATTTGGAGTTGGAACATTAGTTATTAATTTTCAAAATAAAAAAATAAGAATAACTAATATTTTAGGTCTATCGGTTTATTTTAAAAAAAGCGAATGTATTAATAATCCTTTTATTTGTTTGGAAAATCTTTTATTAGAAGAAAGTAAACAAAAAAGTGATATTCATATTGTTGATTATCATGCAGAAACAACTAGTGAAAAAAATGCAATTATAAGACATTTTAACGGTAAGATTGATGCTATCATTGGAACACATACTCATGTTCAAACAAATGATGCTAGGATTATAAATAATACTGCATATATTACTGACGTTGGCATGACTGGACCATGTGATGGAGTAATAGGAGCTGATGGAAAAGAAATTATCAAAATGTTTTTAGAAAAAAAAGCTTTTTTTAAACTTCAAGAGGCAAAAGGAAAATATCAATTTTGTGCTGTTGTTTTAGAATTTGATCAAAATAACAATATAAAAGAAATTAATAAAATATTTATTTTTGAAAAATAAAGAGGTTAAGTCATGTCTATTAATAAATTCTTAACTATTGATGAACAAATAGAAAAATTAAAAAATAATAATAAATTAATTTTTCCAAACGAAAAATCAATTGAAATATTTAAAATTTATTT
>JAZOSV010000077.1:0-19640 GCA_045657345.1 Mycoplasma sp.
ATCATCAATTTCCAATAAATCATCAGTTATAAAAAAATGTTTTAAATATATGACAAAGTCTTCTTTATTTAAATTATTTGTTTGAATAATATTTTCTAATTTAGACTTTAGAATAAAAATAGTGTTTTCATAAATAAAAAAACTATTATCATCTAAGTTGTAATTTAAGACATACTTTTTAAATTTTGTTGCAAATAAATGATCATTAATTTCATTCTTACCAAATGTACTTGTAATATATCTTGTTTCATAGTTATTAGGATTTTCTAAAAAAACTAATAAATTCTTGTTAATATCAATAGGAGTTAACTTTGTAATTAAAAAGGTTGTATTTTTAGCTTTTAATGATTCTCATTTTTTATATGAACACAAATCACAGCCTAAAGAAATTTTAGTAAATTGAGATAATAATTTTATTAATTCAAAGAAACATTTTTCCACATTTAAAATATTACTTAATTTTTGATTATTAAAAATTGATGGTCAAATTAAAATAAAATATTTTGTTTTATATTTGTTTAAAACAAAACCATCTTTACTTGGTGATTTACTAATTGTTTGATTACTAAAACGTGAAAATAATAGTTTTACAATTTCTTTAAATTTAAAATATATTTGGATAACATCTAAATTATTTTCAATTACATAATCATTAGTTTCTGTTTGAGTGTTTTTAAAAAAAGATAACATTTTAAATTGATTAGGACTTAAAGCATTTTGATTGATATCTCTTTTAATTAAAAAAACATTATCAAATATTCCTTTAAAATACTCTCGATTTAATAAGTAAATTGACATTTCAACTATAACAAATTTGTTTGTTTTTTTAAATTTAATTAATTCACTTTTGATTAGTGGTCAAATTAAATTACATAGTTTTAAATATTTTTCATAATCATTAGTTATTAAGTCTAATAATTTTTGCTTATCAACACTAGTATTATTAACATACTGTTTGCCAAAAATAGCTTGAATTAAAATGTATCCAATTTGATTAAATTGATAAATTTCATTAACAAAATTGTCAACATTGAAACATTCAAATCCATCTTCTTTAAATAAGTTTAAAAAAGTTGTTTTACCAACACAAGGTTTACCAGTGATTAAGATTAGCATTTATTTTTTTCCTTTTGGCATGATGGGCAATAATATGTACCTCTTCCATTAACTACTATTTTATTAATCAAGGTTTTACATTTTGGACAAGGTTTTGCTTTTTGTAAATGAACTTTTAAATATTTTTGATAATCACCAATTGATCATTTATTAAATTTAAATGTATGAATTGTTGTGCCATTATTAGCAATTGATGCTGTTAGAATTTTTTGAGCATTTAAAACAATATTATTGGCATCTTTTAGTGTTAAATGATTTGTTATTGTTAAAGGATTAATTTTAGAAGCAAATAAAATTTCATCAGCATAAATATTACCAATACCAACAACTTTAGTTTGATCTAATAAGAAAGTTTTAATGTGCTTATGACTTTTTGATAATAAATAAAAAAGATAATCTTGATTAAAATCTGAAGCAAAAGGCTCAGGTCCTAGTTTCTTAATGATTGTAGACATAGTTGCCTCATTCTTTGAATTAAATAAATGGAAAGTACCAAATTGTCTTGTATCATTATATATTAATTGTGTTTTATCATTAAATCTAAAAATAAGATGATCATGAGGTCCAATTATATAGTTGGTGTCTTCATAAAAAAATTTACCTTCCATTCTTAAATGAACAACTAAACATTTATTGTTTTTAAATTCAAATAATAAATATTTACCACGACGAGTAATTTGGATAATACTTGTATTCAAAAGACTATCTATAAAATTTTTTAATGTAGTGTTTTTTAGTAATTTTTTAAGATTTACTTTAATATCATTAATTTTTTTGTTTAAAACATTTTCATTTAAATAATTAATGACTACTTGTACTTCTGGTAATTCTGGCATTAATAACTCCTGATTTAAAAAAGATTAATTTGTTTATTTTTGTTTAAGTATTCACTTAATTTTTTTAAATTATATTTATTGATAATTTTTTGTAAATTATTTCAATCATATTTTTGGATTTTAAAATCACTGATCTGATAATCATTTAGTTCATTTAATAAAATTGTGGATAACTGTTTACATTGATATGCTATTGTCTTACCTTCATTAAATTTTTTTTGTAAGTTCAATGATAATTCATGAAGATGATTATAAATATTATCTAAGTTTTGATATTTTAATAATAAATCAATTCCTGTTTTTGGACCAACACCATTAATACCTGGTAGATTATCTGAACTATCACCAACAATCGCTTTATATTCAATAACTTGTTGTGGAGTTAAACCAAAAAATTTATCTTGAAAATTAAACACAGAAAATAAGTCAAGATTAGATATTCCCTGTTTAATTAAATGGACTGAACAGTGATCATTTACTAATTGTAATAAATCTCTATCAGAAGTAATAACATCTACACTAATATTATTATCATTCATTAGTTTAGTGAATGAACCTACTAAATCATCAGCTTCAATTTTAGGTTTTTGTAAGGCCTTAATTCCTAGATAATTAAGACAATTAATAGTATCAATCATTTGAGTATATAAATCATCAGGTGCTTTTTGTCTTCCTTTTTTGTAATCTTCAAAATTTTGATGACGAAAAGTTTGCTCATGGTGATCAAAAGCAACAAAATAATATTCATAGTCACTATTTTGAATATATTTTAAAATAACATTCATAGTTAACTTAATACCATTATTTGGTATCAAATTATTTAATTTGGCATATTCAGCTTGTTTTATAGTTGCATAATACATACGATAAAACAAAGAATTACCATCAAAAACAACAGCTTTTTTCATTATCTATCTTCTTTCTAGAAAATACTTGCATTAATTATTGTTGATATTCAATATCACGACGTTTACGATAGAAAATAATAAATAAAATTAAAAATAAAATAATAAATAAACCTAAACCAACACCAACATAAATAAATGGACTTATTTTTTCAGATATTTGTAAACTAGAATTAACTTGTTTAAAATTCACTAAAATTAATTGTCCTGATAAATCATTTCTAGTAGGTGCATCCACATCAGTTGTTGTTCAAGCTCTTAATAAATGGTATTTAACAATTAATATTCCTTGGGTTGATAAAGCCTGAACGCTATCAATAGAAATATTATCTAATGAATTAATTCCACCATTGATATTTCCAGAAATTAAAGAATTATATGAAGCTATTTCGTCATTAATCGGCGCTGATAAAATCATCCGACGAATTACATTTTCATCATATAAAGAAAGACGTCCATTAGATCTAATTAATTGATTAGATGTTAGATTGCTATAATCAATTCCTGAATTATTTTTAGCTATAAAATATGGTAATGAATTTGATTGTGTGACACTAATTGAAAAATTACTTTGTAAATTAGTTGCAACACCCTTCATTTGGAACCCATTAAAACTAATTTGACAAGGCAATGGATTAGATTCTGGTACTTGTGCAATTGAACCATCATCTTTTAAATATTTATTCAATGAGAAGAAGACAGTCAAAACTCCACTTTCATTATTAACCAATCATGGAGAATTAGAATCAATCACAATACTATTTAATAATTCTTCATCTGACATACTATCAGGTAAAGAAGAGAAAACAATTGATTTATTTTTAACAATTCATTGCTTGATATATTTAAATACTTTTTGTTTAAATGCATTATCGGTATTTGCTTTATTAACAAAATCAGAAACCCTACTAGATTTAATTTCATTAAACACTTCTAGATAATCTTGATCTAAATTAACTCAACTATTAATTGTAGAAAGTATAGGTGTACTAGTTTGATTTGAAACAACATCACTAGCTAATGGATATTTAATTTCATTAACTAAATCTAATGTAAGATTAGTTAATTTAGTAGAATTAATTTGCTTAAAATCATAGATACATATGTTTTTTGCAATACAACCATTTTCACTAATACCATTAGCTGTATAATAATTTTTTAGCATTATTGTAACTGTAATTTCACCAGTTTGATAATTAGCAGATCAATCACTAATGATAACATTATTGGCATCTTCATTTTTGTTATTAACAATATCTTGCAAATTACCAGTATAAAGATTTTGCATAATTCATGCTTTAAATAGTTTTGTATTTTCATTTGTGTCATCGGCAAGATTACTAGTTAATTCTTTAATAGTTAATGAAGGCAAATGAGTGTTTTCTATTTTGCTACCATCTGCATTGATGCCAACAATGACTGGATTTTGTTTAATTGAAATCCTAGTTGATTCAGGTAAAGGGATAGTTGGGGATTTTAATTCATTTTCTTTTTCAGGAAAATTTGTAATAATAATGTCAAAAAACATGTTATTTGTTTTTGCTTCATCATAACTTGAGTTTTGGACAAGTCTTCCATTCTTATCATTGTAATCTTTTAATCAAAATCTAATGTACAATTCTCCAGTAAAGGAATTAGTTTGTGAATTAGGGTATAACTCAAAAGCAAAAGAGCTATCCTTGTTTATACCATTCAAATTAGAAGATTGATCTAAACAATTATCAAAAATAAAATTACTTAATTTTTTTATTGCTTGTTCATTTTTTTCTATTAAAATTTGCTTTTCAAAATCTTGTGAATAAATTTTATTTTGTCATACATAATCATATAAATCACCACTTAAAGGATATCTTAATCGCTTTTTAATCTTTGTAGGTCCTGTTGGAATTGGATAAAAACCAGTTAAAATAAAACTAATTTCTTTTTCACCTTTTTTAAGTTCATCATTTTCAAAATATAAAGCATTTGACAATTTTAATTTAACTATAATTTGATTTGGATTATCATCACTAATTGTTCCACTAATAGAACTATCAACAATTGCAACATCATCGCTATATGGTGTTAAAATTCCTTTTTTATTTTGTTCAAATAATGTTTTAATTGCATCTTCAAAATTTAAATTAGCATTGTTAAAATTGTATCCATTTGTTAAAAAATTATTAGCAGTAATTTTATTGTCACGCACTTTAAACTTTTCATATGTCTCACTTCTTAAAAATCAATCATTGATATCCAATGGACTACGAATTGATGTTTCTTGTAATTTTTTTAAATTAGTAATTGTAATATTATATGTTTTATCATTGCTTTGAGGATTCTTTCCATCAAAATTTTGGTCAGTGATATCTCATATATTTTGCAATTGATAAGAAATTTCAATTTCACCTTTTTGTAGATTAGTTAATATTACTTTAATATTTTTTATATTATTAATATTTCCAACTGGAGCATTAATATTATCAGATAAACATTTTTCAATAATACCACCTTTGATAGCGCTTGTGATTGGTTTAAAATTACTATCATTTTGATTTTTAATTATTTTTGATAATTCATCTGCATCATAAGAAGAAATATTTGCTCCTAATTTTTCACTAGAGATTATTTGATTGTTTGCAACTTTTGTACTTTTATATTTTGCAAATTTTTGAAAAGTTATAGTTTTTGTTAAAGCTTTTTCACCATTAGTCACATCATTTAATTTAGCACCATTAGCATCAACAGTTCAATATTTATTTAATAATATATTAACTTCTATTGTTCCATTTTCAATATCAGTTGCACCAAAAGTAAATTTAATATCTTTATCTTTATCAATGCCTTGCTTTTCACCAACAATACAATTATCGAAAATAAAAGATTTAAAATTATTTATGTACTCTTCGTTTGGCTTATCATCAGATAATAGCTTAACTAAGTAGTTGGTTGAATAACCATCAAGAACTAATGGAGAACTTTGGTTATAATCGATTACATTATCATCAATAAAAGTAGTTCCATCTTTAACTGGATAGAAACCATGAATAGTGATTGTTGTATTAGGACTTAATTTATCAGTATTAATGTTAGGAGCTGTTAATGAAGTTGGATAAGGATAATTATCAAAATTTTCTTGGTTTTCTGGAAGTTTTTGAATATTAAAATTTTTATTAGTAGTATCAAACCCAAATGCTTGAGCAAAATATTGATTTAATTCAACTTTATTAAAAGTAATAGTTCCTTTTTTATCATCAATTTTTACATTATCTTTATTGAGTACAATGTTTGTGGCTACATTAGCATTAGTTGGTACACTACTAGCTATCCCTTGATTAAAGAAATATGTTTGTCAACTTGGATCAGGAGTTTTGTTAAAATAATCAGAAGCTAATATTTGATCAACATTTGGTAATGTATAAGATAGATCTTGATTTAATGATGAAGGAGTTTGTTTTTTAAATCCTCCAATAAATAAGTTAGTAGCTTTTACTGCATTAGCATTATATTGATGGTTGCCTTCTCTAACAATGAAACCATCACGATAATATGCTTTTAAATAAAAGTCACAGCTTATTACACCTAATTTATCATCAATCCGGTTGATTTTAAAATCACCAACATCAGCTACGGAAATATCATTTGTGCCACCCATTAATACATTTTTTATTACAATTTGCTTTCACTGGTCTTCATTTAAACTTGAGTATAATGTAGATGGTAGTGTAGTACTAGCATTAATATCATAAGGTCTTTCATGAGTATCAGGAATTGTTGTATCTGCTACTGTATAAAATCCAGTAATTCGAATAATAGTAGATTCTACATAACCTTGTTGATTGTTTTGAACTAACTGACCACCATCATAGTATGTTTTTAAAGAAACAGGGACATCAATATAACCAGCTACATCATTAATTTGGATTTCATTCATTTTAATTATTAAATCATTATTAATATTTAATTGCGGAGGAATATCTCCTTTAATTAAAGTTGCTCAAGAACTAATTATGGTATTCCTGATTTTTTCTTCACTATTTCATGTACTTGCTAGAACATTAGAAACATTGTCAACTTCTACAACTGCATCATTATCAACTGGATAATTTTTAAAACGAGTATTTTCAACAGACCTAAAATCACCACTCACTAAAATGGTAGTAGTAAAAGGTTGGTCGACAACAATTCCATTCTCATCAACATATTTATTAATAGTAACCTTAATTTTAAATGTTTTATTAATATCATCAACTTCGCTGCATTCTCCAAGGGTAATTCAATTTAAATAATTATCAATGTTTATATCTTCAGGTGGATTTTCACAACTATTAAAAATAGCTGATTTTAGAATATTAACATTTTCAGTTGTGTTATTTTGTAATCCTTTAACAAAATCACTAGTTAATCACTTATCTACACCGGTTAAAGTAACATTATTTAATTTAGTTGGTTTAGCAAATTTAAATAAGTTAAAATCTAAACTAAAATTAAGTGTATTATTAACAAAAGTAGCTAATGTATCATTATTAAAATAACCACCACTTAATGTGAATGAAATTGTTGCTGTACCATCCAAATTATTAGGATTATTAACTTTAAAATTAGTCAATAAACCTGTTTTTAGGTTACCATTATCATCATATGAAGATTTAGGTAAATTATAGAAATCAAAAAACTTTAATATTTTTTCTTGATCAGTCATAATGTTTTGATCTTTTAAATATTTTTCAATATCAGAAGGATATATATCTTGTGGATAATTTAGATTACGATTTATGATGGTTTCATTTAATGATTTAAAACCATAAATAGTTACTTTCTTACTTAGTGGAGCATTTGAGATAGTGCCATCAACTAATCTTCTCTTAATAGTAACATTAGTATCAATTGTTCCTAATCGATTATTAGCTTGAAGAAATTTAATATCAATCTCTGAATTATTGATACTTGGATTAGGCTCATTAATAATTAATTGATTTTTAACAATTGCTTTTAATTGATTAATAATATTTTCATCATTAAATTTAGTTCCAATTTCATATGGAAATAAGTCATTGTTGTTTTCAATAAATCCAACTTGATTTAAATTTGTTGTTTTAGGTTGGACAACTGGAAAATTATAAATAAAAGGATTATCTGTATTATCAGCAGTAGTTCTTACAACTAAATCTGCAACATTACCATCAACATTAGCACCTGAAAAAACCAAAGAGGTAATAGTTAGTGTTCCAGTTTTATCATCTGCAATTCCTTCAAGTGTTTTTATTTTAAAATTACTAACATCATTTGGTAAATTTAATGGTAAGAAAAAACTTTTAGCGTAACTTGTTTCATTTCATGATTTATTTATATCTCTTTTTAAATTAGCTAAGACTTGAGATGGTTTGTATGTAGGTAAGGTATTATTTGATGTATCAACAATTGGAAAATTTTCATTTTTAAGTATCTTGGTATTAACAAAAGCATCAAAACCAGTAATAATAATTTTAATACCATTAGTTTTCAAGTTATAACTAGGTGAGATAGTATTATTTTCAACAAATAAATGATTTAATGATCCTGCTAGTATTAATGAACCATTATCATAATCAATAACATAATCATTTTTGTTATTTGATAAAACTATATCATTAAAAGTTGAACCTTTTTTTGGATTGTTAATTAGAGCAAAGACATTTTGTTGTACTCATTTTCTTGCATTAGCATCAGTTAGTAATTTATCTAGAAAATCTTTAGTATATAAATCACCAAATAAAGTTGATCCAATATCATTGCTAGCTGGTGGTTGAGAATTAAATGGGATAACATAGGATTTAAAATTAGATAAACCTTTATTTTCTGTAGTAATATCACCCTTAGCACCAATTGTGCTATTAATAAAGGTACAGTAATCATCATTTGCAAAATAAGATGGATAATTAGCGGTCATTAAAAATGATCCTTGGTGATTATTAACATTGGATAAATTTAAATTTAAGCTATTGATGTTATTAAAAGGAAAATTGCTACTATCAAAATTAAATCACTTCTTAGTAAAATTATAAAATTCATCAGCATTACCACTATCATATAATGACTTTAACTCATCAACAAAATCTGAAGCATAGGCTTGAATTTTTAATGGTGTTCCATTTATTTGTTTGATTTTAAAAGTTGTTGGGGTAGGATTTGCTTTTTTAAGGTTAGTAATCCTAATGATAATTGTTGGCATATAACCATTACTAATTCAACTTGAATTTTTATCATAATAACCTTTTTTAGTTACTCTTAAATCGATTCAACCTTCTTTATTATTAATAGTAAAATTTTGTTCATCAACTATAAAATTGTTGGGACTAGGAGTTTTCATATTACCAATAAAGATATTTTGATATTTGTTAGCAAAAAATTTTTTTATTATGTCGAACTTTCCCTGACTTACTTGAAAAGGATAAAAAGCTGATAATGTGCTATCAGCTTGAACAAAAACTCTTGATACATCATAATCTTCATTAAAAGTTACATTTCAACTAGAAAATTGTGTTGCCCGACTGTTTTGATTAACATTTAGCGAATTAGTTTCACTTTCTAATATAGTATTTTGGTTATAAGTTGCATTTGTTTGCTGTATTGAAGCCGTTACTGATGATAAAGCAGCCACTGCAGCAATTGTAACAGGTGTTAAAATTCCAAATAAAAATTTATTTCTTTTTTTCATATTTCACCTATATCTATAGGAATATTTTAACATTTTTTTATGTTTTCACAAATAATATGGTTTATGAAAATGTCTATAAAATTTATCATAAAAAATTTATAAAAATGGGTTTTAATTATCCACATTAGTGTGGAAAAGTCAGTGTTTTTTCTTTTTTTTGAGCAAAAAAAGTGGATAAATTTGTTAATAATATTGGCTTTTTAGTTAGTAACTTATTTTCAATAATTAACAATTTTTGAAAAAAAAATAAAAAGTTATATATTTTGTTTTGTTGAGTAGAAGGAAAACAAATATGCATTATCAAGTTGTATGTGATTTTGACTTAAATATTAATCAAAAAATGCTAAATTATGTATATTTACCAATTGTTGGTATTAAGGCTATTGATCTATACAACACATTGCTAAATGAATATGATTATTTAAAAAATCTTTATAGCAATGTTTCGATGGAAGATGCTCATCTTTTGAAATTACTTAATTTTAATCTTGAAGATTTAAAGCAAAACAAGGAGTTGCTTGAGGCAATTGGACTAATTAAAACATATATTAATCCTCATAAGAAGGATTTCTTGATTTTTAAAATATGTGAGCCACTAAGTTGAAGAGATTTTTCTAATAATCATTTATTAATTGATTTATTTAGAAGTAAAGTTAGCAATCTGGAATTTGAACGCACTAAATTTTGTTTTGATGGTAATAATCATCTTATTGGTTTAGTTAATGTTTCCAAAACATTTGATCAACAATTTACTAATCAAATTACTACTAAGCAATTTGACTTTAATAAACTTTATGATGAATTATTTAAAATCACTAAATCATTAATCACAATAGATAATGATGTGAGAAATAACATTAATAATTACTATCAAGATAATAAAATCTTAGAAACTGAAATTATTCAATGTTGTTATCAAGCTCTATATAAAGATGGTTTGAATACAAAAGTTGATAATCGTATTTTAATGTTAAAAATTGATAACCTTATTAAGCAAAAAAACATTAATGATTTTAATGCTGTTAAAAAAATTAATAGAAACATTAATTTATTCTTGGGTGATATTAATGAATTAGAGTTAAAAAATATTATTAATGATTATCATAGCTTAAATAGTGAACAATATTTAGCATGTATCCAAAAAAATCCAATAACCTCACTTGATGTAAAATTAATTGAGAAATTACGAACAGGCTATCAACTTCCTGATTTTGCTATTAATATTTTAATTGACTACTCAATCTTAATTAATAATGGTAGATTAGAACCTATGTATTTACAAAAAATAGCTCTAACTATTAATCGAAAAAACATTAAAAACATTAAAGATATTATCCAACATTTAAAAAATGCAGCTAAGCATCACTTTGAAAATAAGCATAATAATAAACAGGTTGAATGATAATGAGTAATGAATTTAGTAATGAAGAAATATCATTGGTAACAGAAGAAACTAATTTATCTGAACAAGAGATAAAAAATAACTCTTTACAAATCAAGAAAATATTGACTCAATTAAAAGCTTGCAACCAAGCTTTAGATCAATGTCCATTTGGAGGAGTCCACCTTAAATTAAAAAGAAATAAATTTGGTTTATTAGAAACAATTGCTATTAAATGTAATAAATTTCAAAATACAAACACACAAAATAAGACTAAAAAGTTGTTTTTATATTCTGATATTGATATTGATAATAATAATCAATTGCTAACAAAAGCTTTTGTCGATGATAATCAAAAGGATAGCTCTAGAATTAAATTTGTTAACTTTCTAATTAAAAATAAACAAAAAGAATTCCCTGAAAGTTTTTATTTATATGGGGATTTTGCAACTGGTAAAAGTTATTTAACAATTTCCTTTTGTAATGAAATGGTCAAATTAGGTAAACAAGTAAGCATTGTTAATATGCCAATCTTTTTTAATAAAATATTATTGAAATTTAAGAAAAGAGTAAATTTCTGGGACGATGTAGAAAATATTAAACATTCTGATATTCTTGTATTTGATGAATTAGGTAATGAGCAATTTGATAAACATATTCATTCCAATATTATTTATCCAATTATATTAGAACGAATGGAAAATAAATTAATGACTATTTTTATTTCATATTATTCACCCGATGAATTATCAAAGAAATATATGTTAGACCCATTCTCATTGTCAAATAAAAACAGCATTAAACTAGTAATTAATAGAATAAATAAGATAGTAAATAATAATGTATTTAAATTAAGTAAAAAATATCAACTATAATATTTATTAATATGGTAGATCTAATTAAACAAAAAAGCGATTTAATCATTGATAAAATGAGAGGCTCAAAATACGAGAAAAAGGAAATACAACTTGTAAAACAAGCTATTAATTTTGCTGTTAAATATCATGATGGTCAATTAAGGAAAAGCGGCGAACCGTTTGTTACCCACCCTTTACAAGTGGCAAGCATTCTTATTGACTGAAATATGGATAGTGATACCATTTGTGCAGGGATATTGCATGATGTATTAGAAGATACAAGTGCAACTGAAAATGATTTAAAAAAAATTTTTAGTGATCAAGTTATTTATCTAGTTAATTCAGTTACTAAAATCTCTAAATACTCAAATAAGAACCGACATAACAATGTTTATGGCTCAAATAAACAATCATATTTAATACAAGTATTTCTAAATATTTCAAAAGATTTACGAGTATTATTTATTAAAATTGCTGATCGTTATCATAACATGAAAACGATTTTTCATCTAAAGAAAGAGAAACAAAAAAGAATTGCTCTAGAAACTAAAGAAATATATGCAAATCTAGCTGGACGATTGGGAATGTATAAAATAAAAATAGAGCTATTAGATATTTGTATGAATATCTTAGATCATTCTATTTATGTACAAACAAAAAAAATAGTTGATAATAAGGTAACACAATATAATGATATTTACCAAGAAATAATACAAAAAATAGTTATTTTATTACAAGAAAAAAATATTAAATTTGACTGATCATCAAGAGTTAAAAGTATTTATTCTTCTTATAAAAAAATGCAGATTGATGAAGAAATTTTAGACTTGTTTGCAATGCGAATTGTTGTGGAAAATACATTAGATTGCTATCTAGTTTTAGGTATCATTCATACAATGTTTTATAATGTTAAAAATACTTTTAAAGATTTTATCTCTACACCAAAAGCTAATTTATATCAGTCATTACACACAGGTATTTTTTACAAAGGCATGAATATGGAAATTCAAATTCGAACTACTGAAATGGATCGAATTGCTAACTTTGGTATTGCTTCTCATTGACGATATAAAGAAGACAAAGAGGCAAACCCCTTTGAAAATGAAGTTAAGGATTTATTTACAGATAATAATCAAGATAATGGTTTTGAAAAAATTGATACTATTAAAAAAATTGCTAAGCAAAAATTTATTAATGTCTATAACCAAAATAATGAAAAATGAGAAAATGTTAATGAAAATTTAAATGTATTTGAATATGCAGCCCTAACTAATGTAAAACTTTTCCCCTACCTAAAAGATATTTATGTTAACAACTCAAAAGTAAGTCTATTCTCATCATTAGATTCTGGAGATATTATTAAAATAATTTATAATCCTAAAAAAACAATTAATAAAAATTGAAAAAACTGAACTAGAGATGCAGATTTAATTAAATGAATTGATAATGAAATTGATGCAATATCTTTAAGTGTTGAGGGTGATGTTTCTTCATTTATTAAGAATATTAATAAAAAATTTAAGTCTAATGTATCAAAAAAACAAGTTGAAGAATTTATTAGTGAAACATTTGATATCACTAACATCAAAGACTTCTTAGAAAATATGAAAATTATCAAAATCAATAGAAATGATATTTATGATTTATTTGGTAATAATGAAAGCAAGAGAAATGAGATTATTGAGAAGATTAAATCGAATTCATGAAAATGAATTTGAGAAAACTCTCTTTTCAGATCTACTGATAATTATTACATCAAAAAAATAATCATTACTAAATGTTGTTCAAAAATTCCTTACCAAAGTACAATTGGAATACTAAATGATGATATTCTTGAGGTTCATAAATATGATTGTCCAAATGTAAATAATGAAAATCAGAAAATTATTATTCTAAATTGAAATAAAGAAAAATTAAGAAAAACAGATCGTAATTTCCGAGCAAGATTAATTTTAACTGGAGCATTTACTAACAACACATCAATTAGTATTATTTCAGCTATTCAAAAGTATAAGGCAGTTATTTCAAGTTACATTATTATAAAAAACAAAACTAATCGAACTTTTACTTGTGAATTAGTTTTATATGTTAAAAACTATTCAAATATTGAGAAATTAATGACAGAATTACTAAATCGATCAATTATTACCAATTGAAAACTAATTTAATGAAAGAAAAGTGTCAGAATGAAAAAAGTTGTTATAGGTCTAAGTGGTGGTGTTGATTCTGCGGTTGCATGTTATCTTTTAAAACAAGAAGGATACGATGTAGAAGCAATTTTTATGCAAAATTGGGATAGCTTTATCAATCATGAAAAATATGATAATCAAAAAGAAAAATGTGATGCCCAATACGAGTGAGAAGATGCTAAAAGAATTGCTAATATATTAGGAGTAAAGATTTCAAAGGTTGATTTCATTAAGGAATATTGAGATTATGTTTTTACTAACTTTATCAAAGAATATCAAAAAGGACGTACCCCCAATCCTGATGTCCTTTGTAATAAATATATTAAATTTGGTTATTTCTTAAAATATGCTTTTGAAAAAACAAAATGTGATTTTATTGCTACAGGACACTATGCTGATAAAAAAATAAATAAATATGGCACATTATTAAAAATGGCTAAAGATAGGAATAAGGATCAAACTTATTTTCTTTGTGGATTAAATGAACAACAAATAAGTCAATGTCTTTTTCCACTAGCAAGATTGACTAAAAAAAAGGTTAGAAAAATTGCTAATAAAATTGGATTAGATGTTTGAAATAAAAAAGATTCAACTGGTATTTGTTTTATTGGTGAAAGAAATTTTAAACAGTTTATGAAAAATTATTTACCAGAAAAACCAGGAAATATTGTTGATATTGATACTAATGAAATTATAGGTAAACATGACGGGGTAGTCTTTTATACAATTGGTCAAAATTCTAAATTAAATCTTAGTGGAATGAAAACTAAATATTATGTTTGCAAAAAAGATGTTGATAATAATATCTTATATGTCTGTAGTGAAAAACAAAAAACGAAATATTTATTATCTAAAGTAGCAATCATTAATCAATTTAATTGAATTAATCTAAAATATATTCCAAAAAATAATAAAAGGGTTTTAGTAAGATTTAGACACCGGCAAAAATTAATTAAATGTCATTTTATTATTAATAAAGATAAAAGTTTAAAGTTAATTTATAAAAAGGGTCAGCTAGCTGTTACAGAGGGACAATATGCTGTTTTATATCACAAAAAAATTTGCCTCGGTGGTGGTGTTATTGATAAATATATTGTATAATAACTTAAATTAATACAATGAAAGCAGTTATAAAGAAAGTACTATTAATTACATTATCTGCTACACTTGCATTAGGTGTATGTGCTGCTTCGGGATATCTTATCTATAGTCAAATATCTAAAAATCAAAATCAAACTACTTTTTCTATACCAAGTGAAGATCCTTTATCTAAAATTTCCAAAAATTTGTCAAATTGATTTGTAGATAATAGTTTAAGAGTTTCCTTACAAACATCAAGTCCAAAAAATGATTTAATTGAGATTTCACAAGGAACTGCTTGAAGTTGATATTACAAATGAAATGATAATGATAAGAATTTTGTATGATATATTATGACCAACTATCATGTAGTTAGTAGTGCATGTAGATACATTGCTTCATTATCAAATGAAAGTAGTGGCATAAATGAGTATAGTTACTTAATTAATATGCCTGAAAAAAATTATTTTAATTTAGAATGAAATGTATGAGGAACAAAAACATATCAAAGTGTTTTTGAAACTAATGGTCGTCCAATATCAGCTCAAATAATTACTGATAATAATAATTCTGATATTAAGTTATTTTCTAATAATAATAATTACAATTTAGATATGGCACTAATTAAAATGACTTTTTCACAAAATTTAACTCCTTACTTTGAAAATATTAATAATCCATTACAGAATTATTTAAGTAATCAAAATTTATATCAAGAAAATTATAACAAAGGAGAAAGTATCATTGTTGGTAATCCAGCAAATACTGGCTACCTAACAGGTGGATTAATTGAAAGTGATAATACTTGAATAACAATTGTGCACAATCTTAGTGGAGAAGAGGATGAAATGATTAAACAATTAAAAGCCCCTTATCAAGTTACACTAAGACCTTATAAAAATTGGAGACTTAATGAAGGTTCATCAGGATCTGCAATTTATCAAAATAAAAATTTTAATAATATTGATTCTTTAAATGGATCAATTCCTTCTGGTATTTATTGAGGAGGTTTTACCTCTACTAATACAGAAAATTCTTACTTTTATCCTTCATATATTCCTTTTATCTTTAATGACGAGGGGATTGAATATAACATTTTTAATGACTTTTATTTAAATTTAATTTCAAATAAGATTTAGAAAAGTTCTCTTTTTTTATTAATATTCATTGCTTCTTTTAATGAAACTTTTTGTTCTTGATTATGAACATCACTAAACTTGTTGTTAAAAATAATTTTACTTGCTACAGTTGTATTTGAATCTAACATATTTGGATTATTGAAACTTTGAAAAAGTTCTTGTTTTTTAGAATTAATTGCATTTTGCAATGATAAAACATTTTGATTCTTAATTGAATTTATCTCAGAAGTAAAATTAATTTTATTGTTTAAAAAGTTGTTATTATCTGTTTCATAATAAGTGAATGGTTTATTCTTTTTAACTGCTTTTAATGAGTTTAGATTATTACGATTATCAATTAAAAGGTTATTTACTAATGTTGGATTTTTAGCCGTTTGAGGAATATTATAATTACTTACCTTTTCATTATTTGTATTATTAATAATCATTAAATTATTATCATTATTAGTATTTGCTTCACTAAGAATAGTTTGTTGATTAATTTGATTGTTGATGTTACTATCTATTTCATTATTTTTTATATTGATTGTTTTGAATGTGTGAGCATAATTTTTAAGATTAGGGGTTGATGCTTTAGTTGTTGGAATAGCTTTAAACTTAGTTTCTACTTTCTTAGCATTAGCATCTTTAATTTCTTTCTCGGTTTTTTCAATTTGTAGTTCAAGATCGCTTTTCTTAGAATCTAGCTCACGTTGATCATTAACATTTTTTTTAACTTCTTCTTCAAGTAATTTTATTTTTTCCTTTAATTCATTATTTTCATTTAAAATAGCTACATTTTTAGCATTTTCATTGCTAACAGTAGTATTTAAATTTTGATAATTAAATGCTGACTTTGAATTTTCTTTTATATTTTGTATTTCTTTTTTAGCCTCATATCAAACATTTTCATTAAATGTATTTTTATAATCTGATAAAGCATCATTAATTACTTTATTTTGGTTATTTCTTTGTCTAGTTAAATCATTTTCATTAATATAAAACTTTTCTTGTAAATTAACATATAAAGCATCACTAATTGATATTGGTTTAGTATTTTTATTTATATATGTATTTAACTTTTTTTCATTATGATATTCATTAATCATATTATTAATTTTGGCATATTCAGTTTCTTCAATAACTTTTTTAGGTCTTATTAAGGTTTCGTTATCATTACTACTCTTAATAAAGCTGTCATCTACTAAAATTGGGTTTGGATATTCTTTTCTAGGTGATTTTGGTAATTCAGTATCAACACTTTGTGTTGCTTTTGGTATCTCTGGTGCTTCTTTAGGTTGGGATTCAACTTTAGTTTTATCTAAATGATTAATCTCTTCTAAGTCATTCATTGGTTGTGATGGCACATCATTAATATTATGATCATTTAAATTTTCATCTTCAATATTATTAGTTGTCTCACTATTAGTTGATGCCTTCTTCTTAAGAATTTCTGCTTCCTCATCATTATTAATAATTAGGTTAAGTAGCTTTTTGTCTTTTTCTGAAGCAATTGCAATGATCTTGTCAACATCCTGAATATTAGTAGAATATTTTTTTTCTAACCTAGCTAAATCATTAAGACTATTAATATCTAGATTATTCTTATTGTCAGTGGAAAGTATTCTATGTGTTTCAGAAAAAATTTGATCTTTAATTGAATTGTAGAAAGCAACATTGTTTTTTTGAAAATTATCATAATTTTGCATATGAGACTTATCTTCATCAATAAAGGATACAATACTATCATATCTATTTAATTCACGATAATTATCAAATCTATCATCTTCTTCATCAAGTAGCTCATCATCTCTTGTAAAATTAAAAGAATTATAATTATCATCAAACTTTTGTCTAGAAATTACGTTAATATCATCATAGTAATTTAGATATGTTGAAGGCTTTTTAACTTCTCGACGAGAATATTTATCAATATTTTCTGGTTTATTATCAATTTCATTATATCTCATGTTTATTTGCTATCTGTACAATGACATAAAAATTACATATTTATTATATCAATAGTTTTTATTTTTATAAAAGTATTTTCTTTTTTATACATGTTTTTCTAATCTTTAAAATTTAGCCAATCAATTTTAGGAATTTTAGCCAAGTCTTTTTCTGTTTTAAATTGGTAACTCGCATTTAATAAATATTTAAGGATATTTTTAATAATAATTAAAATGTTAGTGATTATTTTTTCATTGTTAATTTGTGTATTAATAAAATTAATCACAAAATCATTTTTAAAGTTGGGAATTAATATTTTTTGATCTTTTATTGCTATTTTTTCTTGTTCATTAAAACTAAAATCAATTTTGTTTTCTAAAATATATTGCTTAACATATCTAAAATCATATCCGCCTTTACAAAATGTCATGTATAAGTCATCAATATTATTTACCTTACTATCTTGATAACTTAACTGTTCTTGCATAAAATCTTCTAAAGCATGTTCTTTTAATACTTGATTATCTAAAAATATTCAAATAAAAGATAAATAGCTATCATGTAAAATATTTTCATTTTTAACTTGATTAATAAAATTTTGTTTAACTACCTTATCATTTCAACATAATGGATAATGTTGCTGTTTATTCTCATACGCTCGATTATCCTTATTAATAGTTATGTTAGGTATTAATAGTTTATCTAAAATAATTTTTCCTGCTGCTTCTCTTGGAAAAGAAATCTCAATTTTAAGATTAATATTTTTCTTTTTAAAAGCATTAATAAGTATGTTAAATGACTCGATAATTTCATTTATCTGATTCAACTTCACATTAAAAATATACAAACAAAAATTTAAAAAATTTTTATTAGAGTTTTTTACTACAAAATTAGCATCAAAGATATTGATTAACTCTTGAAAATTATTTTTTTGATATTGTGATATTGATAAAAAATCTATTTCTATATTTAATAACATTGCTCGTTCTGAACAATCAATTAAAATTGGTTGTTCACATTTAATCACATTATTTTTAAAATCAAGTAGACCATCTAACATATTTTTATGACCGATTATTAAGTTTGCATTACTTTTAAAAATTTGAGCTGAATAAATATCATAATAAAAATAAGTGTTAATATCAATATACTTATATTGTTTTCTAAATAATTTTTCTTTTAAGTATTTTGTAACAATTTTTGATAGAAAGGTTTCAATAAAAGAATCTATATGCTTATTGTTAAAGTCTATAATAGTGTCTTCATATTCTCTTTTCTTGTTATTACTTAAATCCTCGCAAAAATGAAATTTCATATCTTTTTGTTCAATAACTACTCTTAAGTTAATAGCATCACTTAATTCAATATCAATTTTTTTATCTTTTGTTTTTAGTAGTACTAAGATATTGTTTTTAATTTCTTGAATAGTTTCATTTCAATTATTAGCAAAGAAAAAATTTTTATCCTTAATTTTATTTAACATCTTTTAATCCTAGTATAAAATCATATAAATATTATTATATATATATATA
>JAZOSV010000078.1:0-3021 GCA_045657345.1 Mycoplasma sp.
TGAAAGATACCATTATTACTCAGAACTTGAGAAAGAAAACATTCCATATGCAAATAGATATATGACTCCACAAGATGCAATTAAACTACTGTATAATTATTAACAGGAGTGGTATGTCCAAAAAGATGGTCCATTAAACAAGGAAGAAAAAAATAATAATTTAAATTTATAATTAATAATAATTATGACAAAAAGAAAAGTTACAGTTGATGAATTGGTAAGTAAGTTTAATTTAAAAGTAATAGCTAATGAAGCAGCTATTAACAATATTGTTGAGTTGGTAGCAATCTCTCGTTTAGGATTAGAGCTGACTGGCATCTTTGTTTATGAAAAAATTAAAACAATTTCTTACTTAGGGGCACGTGAATCAGCTTATTTAAATACTTTATGTAAAGAAGATATTAATAAATCATTAGAAGGCATTTTTAAACTATCTCCACCTGCTATTATTTTGGGTAAAAAATTTCTACATAGTAAATTAATTTTAGAAATTGCTAAAAAATATAACAATGTTCCAATTATTAAAACAGATTATAACTTTAATGAGATTTGATTTACTATCTCTACTTATATGGCTCATATTATGGCAAATTATCATTTATTTCATGGTACATTAATTGAAATTTTTGGTATAGGTGTTATTTTAACTGGTAATCCTGGGATTGGAAAATCTGAAATTGCACTTGAGTTAGTTAAACGTGGTCATATTTTTGTGGGTGATGATGCTATTGAAATAGCACAAATTGGAAGTGTTTTATGAGGGCGTTCAAGTGAAATTACTAAAGGATTAATTGAAGTTAGAGGATTAGGGTTACTAGATTTTAGTAAGTTTTTTGGCTATCACAAATTAGTAGATTATACTCAAGTACAATTAGTAATTGAATTAGCTGATGCCAAGGATAGAACCCAATATGAAAGATTAGGTAAAACTAATTTTAAGAAAATATTAGACCTTAACATCCCTTATTATAAAATTCCTATTGCTACAGGAAGAAAGGTTTCAGATATTATTGAATGTGTTATTAGCGACTTCATTTTAAAAAAACGTGGATTTAATATTGTTAATGAGATTAGTAAGAAAATCGAAAATCAAGGGAGTGAAAAAAAATAATGCCAATTTTATATACTAGTACATCCACACTTTGGCCAAGCAATGACAATTTTGTGTTTGCTATTAATCCATGATTACGATGATATGCAATTTTCTTTATACTAGGTTTATTCATAGGAATCTTTATTGCCTGTATGCGAGCTCAAAGTTATTATAAACTTAAACTTGATTTATTTTTTTATTTTGCAATTCTTGTTGTACCTA
This sequence comes from Mycoplasma sp., assembly GCA_045657345.1. Taxonomy (GTDB): domain Bacteria; phylum Bacillota_I; class Bacilli_A; order Mycoplasmatales; family Mycoplasmoidaceae; genus Mycoplasma_L. The sequence goes on from JAZOSV010000078.1 coordinate 1,316, forward strand.
TATCATTGTTGGGTGCTCGTTTTTGAAGTGCATGTATTGGCGATTTAGATTGGCAAAATTTTTTTAAGTTTGGTTCTGCTGGTGGTTTAGCAATTCAAGGTGGAGTTGTGTTTTCAGCTATTACTGGTTTAATTTATTTTCCTTTAATCTTAAGAAAGCCTAAATACCATGTCCGGGTAGAAAAAGGAAATAATGTATATATTTTAAAACCATCATTGTGAATTGTAATTGATGTAATTTTACCTTGTATATTAATTGGCCAAGCAATTGGAAGGTGAGGAAACTTTTTTAATGGTGAAATATATGGTACACAAACTAGTGCTGCCTCGTTAGCATGATTACAAAATATTATGCCAGGTGTTTTTGAAAGAATGAGTTCATTTACTAATGGTATTAGTGATCACATTTATTATCAGCCACTATTTTTATATGAATCACTTCTAAATACAATTATTTTTGCAATTATTTATTTTATTTTACCTAATGTTAAAAAAATAAAAATTGGAGTAATTGGCAGTTCTTATTTTATCATTTATGGAATTACTAGATTTGCATTTGAACCTTTACGTCAGAGTCAATTTTCCTTTCAAGGAACATACATTTTAAATGGTTTGTTGTTAGCTCTAGGCATTATATTAATTGTTTTTGCTCAATTGATAGCTCCAAGATTTAGAAACAAAAAAATTATTTATGCATGCTATTTAAAATGAATCAGAGTTAATGTGATTAAAGTCTTAAAACCATTTAATATATCATGAGTTAAACAAGCATTACTAAATGATCCTGAGTTAAAGAATTTTGGGTTTAAGAAACCAATTAGTTTTATTAGAAATGAAGAAGACTTATTATATTTTGCTAATAAATAAGTTCTTCTATTTTTTTGTTTGATAATCTACAATAGAGCTTGACAATATATATAATGTAGCCTGGTAAAAATTAATAAAGGATTTTAAAAACTATGAAATTTATTTCAAAAACTGTTTCAATTATTATGATGGTAGCTGGTGGTGTGGTTGCTGCTGGTTCAATTACTATGTTAGGAGTTGGTACACAAAATAAATATGAAGGTGTAGGCATTGGTTCATTAAATTTTATTCCTGGTAGTGGCAGTGTATCATATAGTGCTTTTGTTGATACCATGAAATTATTTATAAAAACAAATGAAAAATATAATCCTAATATTGATGCTAGTACAAAAAAAGCAATTGACCTTGCTAATGCTGTTATTAGTACTTACAATGTATTGATAGCAGGAGCTGTTTTATTTTCTGTTTCATCATTAATTTTAATAATTGGTATTATCGGATTTGTTCTATATAAAAAGAATGAAGGACATAGATAATAAGATTTTTATAATTTAAAATAAATATAAAATAAGTTTTAAAATAACGTTTCTATTAAAAAACCTAGACTATTATTAGTTTAGGTTTCTAAAATGAAATATAAAGTGCAACACTAATATTAATATATCATATTAAAATTGTTGATGCATTAAAGTACTCTTGGTTTGTTGGCTAAGAGTATTTTTATTTTTTAGTTATTAAATGATCAAAATTTTATTTTTTTATTCTAAACTACTCATTCAATTAAAAATTTTTCTTGGCATATTATTTATTTTATTTTGCAAATTTAAAATATTATCATCTGTGATTGTAGTAAAATCTGTCCCCTTCTTGTATAGTCTTCTTATTAAACCATTAGCATGT
>JAZOSV010000079.1:0-6866 GCA_045657345.1 Mycoplasma sp.
AAGAATTGTATTTATATTTTTACATCTGATAAAAGATACGGATTATTTTTTGATGATGTAAAATTATTACTATTTTCTCTTTATAAAATTTTTGAATTAAACAAAATAAAAGTAACTTATGACAGAGAACGATAAATTTAATTTAAGTGAATTAAAAAATATTCCAAACAAACCTGGGTGTTATTTATGAAAGGATATAAATAATCAGGTAATTTATATTGGTAAAGCAAAAAATTTGAATAAAAGAATGAATCAATATTTTAATAAAATAAATAACAATAGAATAAATAAACTAGTAGATTCAATTCACTCATTTGATTATATTGTTACACTAAATGAAAATGATGCTTTAATTCTTGAAAATAACTTAATCAAAAAATATCAACCAAGATTTAATATTTTATTAAAAGAAGGAAGTAGTAGTTATCCGTATATTTTAATAACAAATCACAAACATCCCAAAATTGTATACACGAGAAAGTACGATCCAACAAAAGGTAAATTTTATGGTCCCTTTGCTTCTTCAGATGCAAAGGCATATGATTTATATATTTATTTAAATCGAGTATTTCCATTGCGTAAATGTAAAATGTTAAAAAAAGAAAAATGTATGTTCTATGATATAGGGCAATGCTTAGGGCCATGTATTAATAAAATTGTTCAAAATGATTATGAAAAAATATTAAAACAAATTGACAATATTTTTAATAATAAGGGTAATAAACAAATTATTGACGAATTATCTAAAAAAGAAAAATTAGCAGCAGCTAATTTAAATTTCGAAAAAGCCCAATATTACCTTGATTTACAAAAAAAATTCCAGTCAATTGTTAGTGAAAAAATTGCCCAATTGAAACAATCAATTAATGCAGATTTTATTGGTTATTATTCCACTGAAAGTAAACTATGTATAAACATCTTTAATTATATTGATGGTAAATTGATAGCTAAACATGAGAATATTGAAAATATATATGGAGATGAAATTAAAGAGATAATTATTAGTTACTTAATGCAATTTTATAGTGAGAACAAAATACCTAAGAATATTTTTATTTCGCTTGATGAAAATGATTTAAACTTATTATCTAGTGTTTTGCAAACGAATATTAGTAAGCCTAATAAAGGGAAAAATTTAGAATTATTAACACAAGCTATTACTAATGCTAAATATTTTTTTAATAAGAATGAATTATTATTTATAAATAAATTCAATAAAACATTAGGAGCATGTCAAGATTTAGCAAAGTTATTGGGGATTACTAATGCTAGTTATATAGAAATGATTGATAATTCCAATATTTTTTTAGAATATCCCGTTTCTGGTATTGTAGTTTTTAAAAATGGGCAGCCACAAAAAAAAGAATATCGATATTTTAATTTAGACCATCTTGAACAAAAATCAGATTTTCACTTTATGGAATATACTATAGAAAAAAGATTTACCAATAAAATAAAAAATAATGAACCATTACCTAATGTCTTTATAGTTGATGGCGGCAAAGCACAAGTTTCAGCAGCAAAAAATATTTTCCATAAATTAGGCATTGAAAATAATGTTACTCTGACCGGCCTAAAAAAAGACGACAAGCATAAAACAAGATCAATTATTTTAAGTAATTTTCAAGAAATCATTTTAGAAAATAATACAGATTTATATTTGTTACTTTTAGCCATTCAAGAAGAGAGTCACCGCTTTGTTATTAATTTTTTTAGAAAGAAAAACATTAAATCAAAATTCGATTCTATTATTGATGATGTTAAAGGGTTAGGCGAGAAAACAAAGCAAAAAATATTAAAAATATATCCCAACATATTATCTATCAATGATATTAATATTGAGACATTAGCGCAAATAATGCCACTAGAAGTAGCAGTAAGATTAAAAGAAAAGATAAATAAATTCTTAGATAAGAAAAAATAATTTTATGTGAAAATATTTATATGAAAAAAATTTTGGTAATTAGTGACACACATGGCAATAATGAATGAATTAATTTAAAATTTAATTATGACTATGTAATTCATGCTGGTGATCATTTGAACAACCATTCATTTATGATTAAAAATTGTGATTATTTTGTTGATGGTAATAATGATTTAGGTAATAAATTTATTGAAAAATTTGAAATTTGCAATTTTAAGTTTATCTTAGTACATGGAGATGAACAAAGAATAAGAAATTACAAACATGAAGATTGAACAAACCCTTTTATTAATAATGAGAAATTTAAGGATGGAGATATTATTATTTTTGGTCATACACATATTCCAGTTATTAAATATTTAAATAAACAAATTATCATCAATCCAGGTTCTTATAGTAAACCAAGATTAGGGATGGAAAAATCTTTTTGTGAAATATTAATTGATAAAAATGATATTAAAATACAAATAATTAGATTTTAAGAAATTTTCTTAGTTCTCTTACGACACCATCATTATTATTATCATATTTAGTCATAAATCTTGCTGCTAATCTGGCAGCAGGTGTAGCATTTTTTAAAGCAAAGCCTCATACTGCCCTAGATAACATGCCTACATCATTATCTCCATCACCAAAACTTATACATTGCTCTAATGGAATTCCATAATAAGAAGATAGGAATTCAAGTGCATTTTCTTTTGAGGCAAAAGTTCCATTAATTTCAATAATTACTCCTTCAGAAGGGAGACTTCAAGTTCTAATAGTTAATGTTGGAGCAATTTTTTTTACTTCATAAATAATAGAATTAATATTTTCTAAGCTATTAATATGCAATAAAATTGAACAAATATCTGTATTAATTTTTTTTAAATTATTATTAATAATTGAAATGTCTCTATTAACTAAATGAAACATTTCCATCATTTGCTTGATAGACATATTGTTATCAGGTTTCTTTAACAATCACCCTTTGTTAACACCTTCAATTAAAGAATTATTAACATATTTCATTAAATTTTTATTCATAAATAGTTTTAAAAGAATTTCTTTGCTAAAAGTAATTACTATTGGTCTAAAGTTTTTATCTGAAGGATTTGAAATATAAGATCCATTTTGATTACACATGATAGTATTTAATCCTAATTTTTCATATAGTTTTATAGACCCTTGTGTAGGCCTTCCTGTGATTAAACAAATAATATGACCTAGAGAAGAGATATATTTTAAATCTATAATTGTTTTCTTTGATAAATTACCTTCTTTATTAATTAATGTTCCATCGATATCACAAGCAATTAAAAATTTTTTATTTTCTCACGATTCATATCGATTACTAATTACTTTTTTTTTATTATTTAAATTCATTATTTAATACCTAATCCTTTATAGATAGAATTCATTTTATTTTTTGCATTTATCTCAACTCTTTCTAATCCTTCATTTAAGACACTTAGGGCCTGTTTATCAGTAATTTTTTTAAATTTATTTTGGAAATCTTTTATAAAATTACAAAGTTTATTTGATAATTCTTTTTTAAATTCTCCATAATTTTTAATATTCTTAAATTGTGATTCAACTTCTTTTATAGTTAAATTATTTATAGTAGCATAGATATTTATTAAATTACTAATTGCTGGCTGTTTTTTTTCATTAAATTTAACCATATTATAATTATCAGTTAATGCACTTTTAATTTTTTGTTCAATAACACTTGTATCGTCATTTAAGAATATCACTCCCTTTTTATTTGTATTACTTTTAGACATTTTTTTATTAGTGTCAAGTAAATCAAGAATTTTAGCACTAGTTTCATTTATATAAATTTCTGGCATCTTAAAAATTTCTTTTTTAAATTTATTATTTATTCTCTTAGCAATATTACGTGTTAGTTCAAGATGTTGTTTTTGATCTTGACCTACAATTACCAAATCAGCATCATGTAATAAAATATCAGCAGCCATTAAAACTGGGTAAGTTAATAAAGATGTAGTAATAAACTCAGTTCCATTACTATTTCTTAATTTTAGTGACTTATCTTTGTATTGAGTCATTCTATTTAGTTCGCCTATAGTAGTAAAATTCAATAGCACATTGAATAACTCATCATGTTGCGGTAAATCTGATTGTCTAAAAATTGTAACTTTATGTGGGTCTAAACCACAAGCCAAATAAGTTTTTACAATATCAATTGTATTTTGACAAATATTAGTTTGATTATCAGGAGAAGATAATGCATGTAAATCAGCTACAAATATTATCATTTCATAATCATTTTGCATTAATACAAAATTTTTAATAGCTCCTAAATAATTACCTAGCGTTACACTATTTGTGGGTTGAATTGCAGAAATTATTTTTTTCATAATATTAATTATAATATTTATTTAGTGTAGGTTATCAATAGTTTATTTCTTATTTAATTTTGTTTGAAATTTTTCATAAAGGGCATTTGCTGACACATTCTTATATTTTTGTGCAATATATTTGCAAGCATCTTTTAACCTCATATTATGTTTTACTAATTCTTTTAACTCATTTTCATATTTAATATTATTTTGTATATTTTCATTTTTTATTTTAATCACTAATGTGAATTCACCTTTTTCTTTAATATCTTTAATATTTTTTATTTCTTCTACTAAATATTCTTCAAATTTCTTGCTTAATTCTCGACCTATATAAATTTGACTATTATTAAATTCTTTTTTTATTATTGATATTGTTTGGTTTAGTCGGTGCACAGATTCAAAAAAAACTATAGGAAGAGTTTTATCTTTTAAATCATTTAATAATCCAATGATTTCTTTTGCTTCTCTTGGTAAAAAACCTATAAAAAGAAAACCTTTACTACATAATCCAGATTGTACAATAGCATGCATAATCGCACTTGGACCATCAACAATATTTATCTTTATCTTTAATTTATGACATTCATTTATCAAAATATGTCCAGGATCTGATATACATGGATATCCAGCATCAGAAATTATTCCACAATTAAATTTATTAATCAATTCAATTGCAAGTTTTAAATTTTTTGTTTCATTAAATTTATGATAACTAATTAATTTTGGTTTATTTTTTATTTTCAATAATGCTAGTAATTTACTAGTTACTCTAGTATCTTCGCAAAATAAATATTCAATTTTTTCTAGTGTTTCAAGCATATGTATTGAAGCATCATTTATGTTTCCAATTGGTGAGGCTATTACATATAATTCCCTATTCATTAGTAATTCTCCCTTTTAAGTCTTTTAGTTTTATTCCCATCATATTTAAACGCTTAAACAACTGTTTATTATTACATAAACTAATTTTGAATAAATCACAAATTTGTTTTCTTTTTTGCTGTGTGTTTAGATTTAATGACAAATATTCATCTCATGAAATAGATTTAATCTTTTTATCAAAAGTAACAATATTTTTAAATGCTTCTAAGATATCATTATCATCTGCTTCTGCTACACCTATTTTTTTTGACCTCTTCTTAATTTTCTTTAAATCAATAAAAACATTCTGAAAACAATCTAAATGCTCACTTATTTTTTTTCTAATTGTTTCACCAGGACCATCCGGGTCAAGGAAAAGAATTATGCCTCTGGTTTTTGCTGATTCCTTAATTAAATTAATTGTTTTTTCATCAATAGCTGAACCATTTGTCTCTATTGTTTCCACTTCAAATAATTTCTTTAATTTATTAGTATCGCTGTGACCTTCAACTACTACAATTTGATTAATTGTTCCTTTTTGCAACATATATTGTTAGTTATTAAAATCTTTAAAATATTTATATTTGTGATAGACATTTGAAAGTGAGCCTTGCTCTTTGGCGAAAATATCAATTGCATCTGACAACATTTTTGATATATCAACTACTTTAATAAATTTTGGCAATGCATCATGATTGATTGTATTAGTAATAATTATTTGGTCAATTACTCCTTTCTCATTTAGCTTAGTTAATTTTTTAATTGATTCTCCATTAAATAAACCATGAGTAGCTAAAATAGAAATTGATTTAGCTTTATGTTTTTTAAGTAAATCAGCTGATGCACAAATAGTACTAGCAGTATCAATCATATCATCTATGATAATACAATCTTTATTTTCAACATCACCAAGAATATTTGACACTTCCACTACATTAGGTTTTGGCCTTCTCTTATCGACAATAGCAAAACCAACACCAATTTCTTCAGCAACAGATTGCACTCTTTTTACTCCACCATAATCCGGAGAAACAATTACGCAATTATTAAATTTCTTGTTGTTTTTATGATAATGGTCAAATAGCAATCATATAGCAGTTAATGAATCAAAAGGAATTGAGAAAAAACCTTGTTGTTGTGGTGAATGAATATCAATTGTTAAAATTCTATCAACACCAGCTACTTGATATAAATCAGCTACTAATCTACTAGTAATTGGCTCACGACCTTTTGTTTTCCTATCTTGCCTAGAATACCCATAATATGGCATTACGACAGTAATTTTTTTAGAAGATGATCTTTTAATAGTATCAATAGCTATTAATAACTCCATAATTGTATTATTAACAGGTTTAGATGTAGATTGAATTAAAAATACATGTTTTCCTCTAACAACATTATCAGATGTAAATAGGAATTCACCATCAGCAAAATTAATACTATGTCATTTACCTAATTGAATCTTAGTATTTTTAGAAATATTTTTTGCAATTTCTTCACAATTTTTTAATCCAAAAATAATACAATCTTTATTACTCATAATTTATTTTAATTATAAAGCAAAGATGATAAAGTATATAAAAAAAAGAATGTTTAATGGACCATCTTTTTGGACATACCACTTCTGTTAATAATTATACAGTAGTTTAATTGCATCTTGTGGAGTCATATATCTATTTGCATATGGAATGTTTTCTTTCTCAAGTTCTGAGTAATAATGGTATCTTTCA
>JAZOSV010000080.1:0-4864 GCA_045657345.1 Mycoplasma sp.
TAAAATGATTTTAACATATAATTATAGAAATAATGAATATGTACAAAGTATTATAAATGAGTTAATAGGGAACATAGTTCCTGAAGAATTAAAAGAGAATATGAAAAAATATATGATTAATATTAATGAATTAGGACAAGAACAATTTAAAGATTATGTTAAATTAGCATCAAGATATAAATATTTAAAAACATTATATTCAGTAAGTAATATTATGAAAGATGATGAAAAATGTGTTAATTGTAAAATAGGTGAAATATTTATTAAAAATGGTGATATACTGGTAGCTAATGAAAATATTGAAGATATGGATTTAGTTAATGGTGAAGAATATACAATTGAAAATGTTGATGATGAATTGCTGATGTTTAATATTAAAAAGTTCTTACCTTATAATTATTTGACCATTCATAAAAGCCAAGGTAAAACACTTGATAAAATTGTTGTATGTATAGATGATTTATTTGAAATATCAATGTTTTATACAGCATTAACAAGAGCAAAAACAGATATTAAATTAATAAGCTTGAAAAGCTCTGAAGGTGTTGAAAAAGAAATTGAAAAGATTACAGATAATAATGTTTTATTTAATATTTTAAATAATGTCTTATATAGCTGTTGATATTGGAGTTAAACATTTTGCTTACTGTGTAATTGATAAAGAGCTAAGCTCTCTAGACCAAAGGGATAATGAAGAAATTGATTTTAATAAGCTTTTAAGCTTTGGATGTATTGAATTAAGTAAAAATAACAATGATATTATAAATGATTTAATTGAATTTATTGAAAATCAAAGATTTTCAGACCAAAGGGATGAAATATTAATAATTGAACAGCAAGTTATTAACAATGTTAAAGCAATGATTATTCAAAATATATTAATGACAATATGTAAATTAAAGAATATTAATTATGTTTTATTTAATCCTAAGTTGAAATTTAATTATATTGAAGGTGAGAAGATTAAATTAAGCTATAAGCAAAGGAAAAATAAAAGCATTGATTATGCTAGAATATATTTAAATAAGTTTCATAAAAATATGTTGGATATATTTGAAAAGTTTGATAAAAAAGATGATGTTGCTGATGCTGTTGTTATGGCTGTGATGTATAAATTAAACATGGATAAAAATAAAATTAAGGATGTTTTTAAGGATATTACAAGTATTTAATTTTACTGTTTTCATATTCTACAAGATGTAATTCAAGAGCTAATATAATATAATTCATATATTCAGTTTGATAAATGTCAGACATTTTATATTTGTTATTTTTACATTGTGAAATGTATAATTTAATATTTGCTAATACTGTTGGTTCTATATCTGTTTCTTTCTTATAGTTTAATTTAATTATTGTTTTCTTATACTTGAATATATCATTAGTTCTAAATTGAATTAAATAATCATTATATGTTAAATTTGGATTATATTCATTTTTAAAATATTTGAATTGATTATAATATTCATTTAAATATTTAAACTTTAATTGGTTTTGTTTTTGGTTAATATCAACAGTTTCAGCATTAAAAGCTGTCATAAGTTGATTAAAGAATGTTTCAAATGATTTGTTTAATATCTTGCTTTCAGTTTCATTACCTGCTGCTCTAAATCCTTGCTGAGCAAGGTAAGCTTTATAACAATAACCATTATAAAACAATCTACCATGATTAAAGTTTAAGTCAGCTGGTGCTATAAATGGATTATTTTGTTTTAATAAGTATGTTAAATAGTTTTCTATAAATATTGCTTTATGAATTGGTAATGAATATCTTTGTAATACTGGTAAATAGTTTTCTTTACTTTCATAACTTGAAAATACTTTCTTAGCATTCTTTGAGATTGTACCATTTCTTACTTGTAATTGTTTATAAACTGATGCTGTTTTTGTTTCATATGATAATTTAACATAATTAAGATTTAATGTTTCTTTGATTAATTTAATGTATTGATTGCTTTTTTGTTTATACCTTTGGTCTCTGTATATGTTAGTGTTTGATATACCTGGTTTGTAAATGTTGAAATCATTGTTTATATAACCACATAATAAGAGATAAACACCAGATTGAGTGTTTGGAAGTCTGTTATTCTTCCAATTCTTATCCCTTTGGTCTAGAGAGCTTAGCTCTTTTACAGGTTCATTTAATTTATTCATGATATTGTTGTAAATGTTAGTTGCTTGATTAATAATTTCAGAAAATGACATTATTAAAATATTATTTTGAATAAATATGAAAAAAATTAAATTTAAAAAATAATTAAAAATAAATCAAACAATTGAATTGGTTTCTTTGGAACCTTTGGACATAGTCCTTAGAATTTAACAATAAATCCTTTATGATTGGATAATTCAACACCTTCAACACCTATTAATTTATACATAGTTAAACCACAGATTAACCATAATTTTTTATAAGTCAAACCATAATTTACAATATCTTTTATTTGTGGTTCAAACTGTTTGAAATCTTTTGATAATGTATTAATAATTAATATATAATCAGTATTTTGATATTGCTGTATGTATTGTTTGAAATCATTTATTTTTGATAGTTTTTTATCCTCTTTAGGGTCTAGAAGGCTTAGCCTTTTAACTTGTTTATCATCTATTTTAAAATAGTGTTGGAATTCTTTTGGATAGGTGTTTTTAATAGCTTCTGATTTAGTTATTACATCATTAAGTTCAGCATTAATTTCTTCAAGTGTTATTTCAGAATTATCAATTTTAGCTTTTTTATATTCTTTCATTTCATCATCTAATGATTCTTTAATTTGTTTAATATCTTGTGTGTTAAAATAGTCTTTATATAATGCTGTAAATTGTATTTTATCAGTATTTAATTTATTAATGAAATTATCATCAGAAGATAGTTTTAATGTATCATTTAAATCATTATATACTATATAGTTAGTTATTGGGTTCTTTTTGGTTCCTTTGTTATATATTTCCTTTGTAATCTCTTTTGGTAATTTTGATTGAGTTGTTAAAATATAAAAGTTGTGAGATTGAATTGTAGTCATTTTTAAATGTAAAAAAATAAGCTTTAATTAAATTAATTTTCAGTCTGAGAATAATTCTTCAGGGTTTATAAATTCACCATCATAAATCATTGATTGTTCAGGTATTCCATTATTCAACAGTATTAAAGGTGAATGTAATGAATTTTTAAATATAGGGAACAGCTTTTTAATTTGTATTTCTGTAAAATCTCCATAATCATAATATGATGTCATAATATCTTTAAATTGTCTTAATGTTAATGAATTGACAAAACATATAAAGCTGTTAAAGTTCTTTCTGTAAGTAGTATCAAATTGTAAAAGGTTTTGAGTTAATACAAATAATGAACAGCCATATTGAATTCTGGATAATTGTGTTATATATCTTTTAAATATTAACCAATTGGTAGATGAAGGCTTACCAAAAGCATTTATAAAATCATCTAATACAATTGCTATTCTTCCTTTTATAATCTTTGATAAATCATTAATTAATTCAATTGTTGGCAAATCATCTTCACCAATTACAATGAAATATATTATTTTGTTAAATTTCTGTTTGTTATCATTTAATGATTTATAAAAACCACTTTCTAATGATTCCCTAGGAATAATGAACAATATTAATTTAAATTCATCAATAGCATCAGATAATAGAAGTTTTAATAAAAATGTTGTTTTACCTGAACCAGTTTTACCAATTACCATACAGTTCATTCTGTATAAACCTAAATTGTTTTTCTTTCTGTTCTCTTTAATGTTTAATACCTTATCAAGGTCAATTTCATTTAAATTTTTAAGCTTATCAGTTATATTTAAAGCCATTGATTAATGTTATATTTAATAGTTATTAAAAACAAAGTTTTCTTTTTAAATATAATTAAATGTGGAAGAAATTAAATACAAGTTATGATTTAGAAGGTAGTGGTTTAAAGTTTCATGGTTTATCAACACCTGAAGAATTAATTAAGATGTGGAGAGAATTAAAACATGATGAAGATGATAAAGATTTAAATGTTATATTTGAATATACAACACCTGACCAGCTGAAAGAAGGTTTTAATATATTAAATATAATATATGATTCAAAAGAACCAAATAAAACAGGTCATTATGTATTAGTTTCAAACTTACCAAATTATAAAGAATATTTTGACCCAATAGCTGAAAATACAATAAATTATGATAGTTTGGAGAAATTAAAAGCTATAAATGATTATTTCAATGATGAATTAAATATTAGTTTAGAAGGACAGCAAGAATATAATAATTCAGATTGTGGTTATCATTGTTTAACACATGCTTTAAATTTGTATAATTCAAGAGGGGGAAAGCTGCCAAAGAATCCAACCAAACAGGACATACTGTTAGATTTATTAAAAATTAATAGAGCAATATATTATCAGTTGAAAACATTTACAGATGGTCAAATTGTGAAAGATAAATTGAAAAATGAAGCATTGAAATCAAAGATTAAGAATTCAAAACCAAAACAAAATGAAAAAGGCAGTGGTTTGAGTGATGATTATGATGTGAATATGCTGAAAAATGTTAAATATGATGAATTGAAGGAAATTATGGAAAATTGACTGAAAGGATGAAAAATTGATGAAATTTGATGATTTTTGATGAAATTTGATGATTTTTGATGAAGTCCTATTATTTTTAATTAGTTGTGGCTTTTTATTTTTATCAAGTTGTAGGACCTGGACTACCTCAACAGGCCTTAATAAAAACATTAAATTTATTATGTAAATAATTTTTGGAGATTTTTGTAAGACCTTAATAAAAACATTAAATTTATTATGTAAATAATTTTTGGAGATTCTCCAATTTTTTTAGTATCTGGAGATTTTTTGGAGATT
>JAZOSV010000081.1:0-9454 GCA_045657345.1 Mycoplasma sp.
TTCATTAAAATTTTGTTCATATAAATTAAAAAATAAATCCATTCGTTTTTACTTAATCATGGGTTTTTTCTTCATAATGTCCTTGATGTTCCAAAATTATGTCCATGTGTATTATGGTTTTGAGTAAAAATTGTAATTTCATTTTTGCTTTTTAAATAATAAGTTAATATTACTTTAGCATTACCCCTCCTAAATCATAATATTGTCTTCTTCATTTAATTGTGGCATCAGGATTAATAAAAGTTAACTTGCATTAACAACAACAATTGTTCTACCGGGCACAAGACAAATTAATGTTGATGTATCAAAACTTATTGCTCCATGAGCTAATGAAATTTCATTATCATCATTTAAGTAGAAATTATAGATAATGTTGCTCTTTCACTATTAGATAAGTTATCAATCTTTATAATTATGGGTAGAAATGATTTATTCAATAAGATAGTCCATTAAACATAAAATATAAAAAAGATTTTTCTAAGAATTTCTAGATTTATTAAACAATCAAAATTATTGCTTAATAATTAAAGCATATTTATTATTTTTTAGTATTAATCATATTGATATCATTGCAATTATTAATAAAATAATCAAAATACTTAATTGCGATATTATAATTACAAAATTAATGTTTAAAGAGATGAAAATTGAAGAAATGTAAAATAGTACATTTTGTTGCATTAACATTAATGGAAACATTAAAATAAAGGAAAGAAAATATGAAACTAATATTATAGGAAGGAAAAGAAAGAAGAAGATATTCTTGGTAATTTTAGTTTTTTTATAGCCTAATAGATAAAGTACAGATATTTGCTTTTTAATTAAATTAATTATTCCAAAAATATAAGCAGCAATGCATAAAATAACAATTGGTAAGCAAATCATTAAAATAATTAAGCAAATAGTATCTACTAAATAAATAGAATGCTCAAATAGTTGATTAATAATTACTTTTTGTTCGATGTTGGCTAGATTTACTGTCATTTGTTTGTCATCAAGATTATTGATCATTCATCGGGAGATTTTTTGAGAGGAAGGAAAGTTTTTTTTCACCACATCACAAAAACTAAGATAGTTTTTTTCTTTTACATTATCTTGGAAACCAATTTTATTTAATAATTCCTCATTTCTAGTAGCATATAGCATTGCAAAAACATCTGGATTAAAATCAGGGGAATGTAATTCAGAAATTGAGAAAGATAAGGAATAAAAACCATTTGATGAAGTTAACAACAAAGCCTTATTGTTCATTATTAAAGAATTTTTGTTACTTAAAATTCCATTAAACGGAATGTAATCTTGTGTTGGTTTTTCAAATTGAACTGAAGAATAAAATGATGATTTCATTGCATTATCATAAATACCTGATATAAATTCTCCCTTGTCCAAATGAATCATTTTATTTGCATTCATTTGTGAAGTATAAATTTTTTCACCAAATGGATCTATTGATATATCATTGATTTTTAATTCTATATATGGACTATATGAAGAATCATTTTTTGAATCAAAATGCAATTCTTTTATTATTTTTATTGAACTATTGAAATAATCATTACTAGGCTTTATTTTAATTTTATCTCCTTTTTTTAAATTAAACTTCTTAGCAAAACCTCTATTAACAACAACTTCATTATTTTGCAACAAGTTTAAATCAATCATTTTATTATCTACATTATGCAACTTAATGTATTTGGATTTAGGGTTTAATCCCATAATTTTAATTTGATTATTAATATTATTGATGGTATCGCTTAAAACATAAGTATATGTTTCATCGTCATTTGATAAAGGAATAACATTACCGCTCACTAATTTAACATTCACATCATTTAAGTTTTCATCACCTAAAATTTGCCCAATAAACATTAAAAAATCATCGGAAAGTCTCATTTCTGTTTGAGAACCATTAGGAGGAATATACACAACTTTTTCTCCATCAATTTCTAATTTATTTTCATCAATATTATTTGAATTCTTTAAAAAGGTTTTAAATTTATTATGATAAAAGGGATTGTTATATATTTTCTTTTTAAAAGCAACAAGATTATGATTCATTTTGGAAAACATTTCTGTAGGTAAAAGTTTTTGAACAAAGTCTCTTCATGTGTTACCAATGGATAAATTAATATCTAGTATAAAAGCAGAAGTAATAGCATTAAAAAATAATAGGCTATATTTGTCACGCATTCTTACATAATAACTAAACGATGGTAATGTCATATTTAAATAAAATCTTGGTTGTATATTTGGGGTTGCATTATCAAAATCTTTTACATTACCATCCTTATCTCTAATTGCAAACAAAAATGTTTTATCATTTTTTATCAATTCATTTGTATCTAATCCTTCTTGATTTATTATTTTATTATTAATTCTAAGTTTTATAGCTTTGTTTTGCACACCATTTATTTTATATTCATTATTATTATTTCAAGTATTTTGATCAATTCAATGAAATTGCATATCATTATTGTTTTTGACTAAATATTCAAAGTTTATTAAAGGAAAATAGGGATCAGCATTATTTAAAAGATATTGGGCCACATTACATTCTGAATTAATATTAGTTAAACCCAAATCTTGATATTTTACATTCTGATAAAGCCCAACATTTTCCTGTGGACTTTTTAAATCTAGTGCTACTGTATATGAATTATTTTGTAGATTATAATAATTTGCATTATTTAAATTTACATCAGTTGCTAAAATAGCAGAACATGTACTAAAAGAAGCAACAATAAAGAAAGTTAAAATTAAGATATTAAAAAGACGAGAAAAAAATAAATTAGTTCCCCATTTAAAAAATGGAGATATTTTATATCAATTAGCTCTTAATCCTTTAACAAAAAAACCTTTTGAATTATCTATATCATTTATTTTTTCTATTGCAGGTTTTCGATGACTAAAATACACAATTGATAAGACTATAACTAGACATAAAATAGCAGGACCAATTATTGAAAAAATAAATAAAAATGGGTTAAAAGAAACACTTAAAGGAATAAACCAAATATTATTTAATGAATTTAAAATATATGGAGCAACAAAGAATGTTAATAAATATGCAAGTCCACCAAAAATACTATTTAATAACATTAATGGAAGTGCAATCATTAAAGATATTTTCAAATTTCCAATTCCATTTATTCGGACAATTGAAATTATTTTACCTAGTTTATCAATTAATATATTTAAAACCATATAACTTACAAAGCACAAAATTATTAATAAAAAAATGGAGATAAAAATTGAAAAAATAAAAATTATTTTTTTGATAAATTCTGATGTAGTTGCTTGTAAATTATTAATAGTATTTAAATTATTAGGAGAAGTTAGGTTGATAAAATTTTTAAAAAATAAATTAAATTTACGAGAAAACTCTTCTTTATTAGTAGCTTTAATTATGTAATTATAATTGAAATTATTAACATCTAAATAATTTAAAATATTTTCATATTGATGTTTAGTAAAGTATAAAATTCCTTGAGTTTTTCCATCTGGTATAGGAGATTGTATATTTACAATTGGATAACTATAATCTGCAGAAATTGCTGAACCAATAATAATAAAATCATGACCTAAAATATTAATTTTATATTTATCAGGAAGTTTTTCAATATATGTATTAATCTTATCTATATCTGTAAAATCATAACCATTATTTTTTAACATATTATCAACAGTAAATAATGTGAATGGTTTGCCATCAATAGTGATATTTTCATTATTATTAGTAGGTAAAGATGCTTTTTTATTTCTTTTAAAAAAATTATCATTAATTATTACAAAAAAATTACTAATATTTGTTAAATAAACAGAAGAGTCAACCCACAAGTTGGTTAAATTGCTATTAATATGAAAATTAATTACACTATTAAATGGATCATTAGATGTAACGTTAAAAGAATCATTAAATATAATATAACATAATTGAATTCATGGACTAAAATTGTGTAATTCCCTTAAAATTACATCAACATCATTTTTTTCTAAATATAGTTTATCTATTTTTTGAATAACTAATGAAGTTAATTTTTTTATTTGAGATATTAATTTATTCTTATTATTTATACTTGAAGGCAGAATTAGATAAAATAAAGGACTAATATCAATGTTATTAATGTTATTTAATACATTTAAAATTTTTATTAATTCATTTAGAATAGGGCTATTATAAAAATGATGATCATTTTTATTTTGAGAATATTTAAAATCAACACCTTGTTTAATGATTAAGTTATTGACCTTGTCATTAGTTCTAGGAGTAATCAAAAATTGTTCATTTTGATTACTACCATTTAAAAAATAATTACTATCTAATGTTCAATTAATATTATTATTTGAATCTAAATAAGATGTTAATATTCAATTAATTCATTCTTTTTTTGCTTGATTTCACTTAATTCCTAGATTTCTTGCATATTGATTTAATGAAATATTTATTTGATTAAAAATATCTATTTTTTCTTGATTAGATAAGCTTTCAAACGATTCAATATTCATCCCAAATAAATTGTAGGGGTCAAGTATTAGTGAAAAATTTGATAGGTCTGATGTTGGATAATAAATATTTAAAAAGTTTAAAAACTCCTCATCAACTATATTTTTGTTTTTAAAATCAAAATCAAACTTGAATCCTGGGACTACTTGTAAATATGGTTCATATTTATCATTTGGAATATCATAATTATCCTTCACTATTCTTAATTTTTTAAAATATTTGTAAAAAGTGTCAGATAATCAGAAATCCCTATGTAATTCATAAGTTGAATCTCTTAGTTTTACATTGATTATGTTTGCACCAGCATCAATAGAAATTGTGTTTAAGACAAAATCAGATTGGCTATTCCCATTTTTATTAACTTCTTTATACAAGGATAAGTAAGAAGAATTGTTACTTGTATTATTATTAGGATTTTCATTGTAATATTGCATTTGAATAATATACATCCTAATTTCATTTAGCATATTACCTTCATTTCAATATCCCCTAAAATTTCAATTATTATTTTTTTCATCATAATCAAAAACTAAATTTCTAGGATCAGTTAAAATAGTATAATTGTCAAGATTAAAAAATAACATAGCATATGCATATTTTGTTAAATCATTTGGATTTCGCTTACCATTAAAATTTAATTGTCCTGCAGAATATGATAAATATTTATCTAAATTTTCAAAATCATTATATATACGCTTTTTTTCTTTATGTGTTAATAAGTCTTTTCTCTCATAAGGAAACATATTTAAAAAATTAATTTTTTCTAAATATGTATTAAAAGTTTTGTAAATATTAGTATCTATACTATTGAGATTAAATTGTAATGTTTTTCCTTGTAGGAAAATATGATAATTTTCTTGATTTATTATTTTTTTTGGAATAATTTCTGTATCCATATTGTCTAAGGCTTTAATTGCTAAATTACCAACATTTCCATCTTGATTTAATTTAATTTGACTATCATAAACTGATTTAGTTAAATTTAATGCAGTTGTCATAATAAAAGTTGTTGCAAAAAAAGCAGAACAAATTGACATTATAAAAAAAGATTTTGAAACAAAAAAGTGTAGAACTTGTTTTAATAGTTTTTTCATATATATATATATATATATATATATATACCATATTATTTTAAAAAGAGATAAAAAAAGACTGATAAGGCAAAAAGTTTAAAGACAAACGCAATTGCTGCAAGTATAGTTGGTATACTTACATTTGGAATTTATAATCTTGTTATTGGAATTATGATTTGTGTTAATAATAAAGAATTTCAAAATAATAGTAGATTAGTAATCATGATAAGTGTTTGCTTAATTCTTCTATGATTCTTAGTTCCATTAATTCTTGCTTGCTGCTTAAAATAAAAAAATAAGTTTTTATTATGTTACACAAAATAAAGAAGTTTAATATATTAGCATATATAATTAGCTTATTTATATCTTGTATATTCTGTATTATCATTTGAGTGGTTCTAATTGCATTATCTGATGGAATAGGAGATTTAAATAATTCCTAGTTTTTGGATTTGTAGTTTTTATTGTTTTATTTGGAATGATATTATTTGTTAATTTAGTTCTAACACTTTGAGCTAGAATTTGGACTTTAGCAGGTGAGTGACCACTAAAAGATGAGATAAAATGGTTATGAGGAATTTTATCCTTATTAGTTTTAGGTTTAATTGCTAATATTGTTTTTGCTGCAAAATTAGATAAACAAGGAAAACAACAAACAAAAGAATACAATATATAATATTTGTACTCTAACTAAACCTATTCTATAATTTTTATTAAAATTTTCTTAAATTTATAAAAGTTCAATAAAATTATAAAAAAGCAAAAAATAGTCTACATAAATCATGTGGTTTTAAAAAAATATTAATAAAATTAATAACATTTTCATCATTTGAATAATTAATTTTTTCTCTATATAATTAAATATATAAGCATTTTTAAGGATGAATCATGAAAACAGATGACTTTATTAATATAGATGAAATTGTTGAACGTCATATGAATAATATGGATAAGACATCTAATATTAATGAACAAATATGAAGTGAGCCTATTGATGATTCATTTATAAGTTTAGGTAATAAAAATAAGGTTAAGGATCAAACACAACAAGATAATAAAATAAAGACTGCTCCTATAAATTTTAGTGATGCTAACCTTACAAAAAAAATTGATTTATTTGATAGTAGACATAAAACTTTGAATTTTAAATTAGATGATGAAGTTGAGAAAGATAAAAATAAAACAAATATAATTGAAACTAAAAAGACAGTTAATTTTTCTTTTAATAATTTAACCTCACATCTAAAAGAAAATGAGAATAAAGTAAATAATGATTATCAAGCACAACATTGTGATATTAAAAAAGATGATGAACCTTTTTTATCATCTAAAACTAGAACAATAATGTTTGATTTTAATAATCCAAAGTCAGAAACAAATCCAAAAACTCAAGAAAAAAATAGTACATGAGATTTTTTAAATGATTTTGATAATCGAACTAAAAATGACAATATTGAAACAACTAATTTTGATTACAAAAGAACTAAAACAGTTAAATTAAAAACTAAAAAACTTGATGACAAAGATGATGAATTTTCAAATTTATATAATTTAAATAATCATGCAACAAGAGCATTTGTACAATTTGAAAATAAATATACTAATAATTTCATTAACGATGAAATAGAACAAAATGACATTAACAACAAAAAGACAAATAATTTAAGTAAATTCTTCTCTAATAAGCCATCAGTAGAATTGACAACTGAAATTGATAATAATAAATATGTATCATTTAATGAACCATTAGAAAATACACAAAGAAAAAAAGGTTTTTTTTTACTTTTTTCAACAAAAAAAAAGAAAAAAAAATAAAGAAAAAAGATTGTAAAACCAAACCTATAAAATTAATTCCTAATTTTTATCGTAATGAATATTTAATAACAATTTTTACAATCATTTGTAGTTTAATATTGTTCATAGCATCACTTGGAAGTTTAGGTTATGTTATCTGACAAATTTTTAATCTTAATGCTTCAAATTGATTATTTGTGCCACAAGTTGGTTTTAACATATTTGCACTAGGTTGATTAATTTATGCCTTATACAATTGAAACAATGCAAGAAAAGAATTAAAAATAAATAATTATCAAATTAATAATGAAAAGGTAACACCATTTGTCAAACGGAAATATAAAACCTTGTGCTCTTCCTATATTATCTTAAACTGAACTTGTTTAAGTGTTTATATCTGTGGTGGATTAATTATCTTATTAACATTCATCATTAGCTATTTTCATAATCTAATTAATCTTCATGTAAATCAATTTGGAAATCTTATCATTAATCATAATGATAATGTTTTATTTGTAACAATGTGAGCTACATTTGCAACAATTGTTTTCTTTTTACTTTTACAAATTAGCACTTTTGTCTTAAATCATCGACGAAAAAATGAAATTGAATTATTTTACCAACAAGATATTATAAGTGATGAAATGATCCAAAAATATAAAAAAACAGCTAATCGAAAGGGTCTAATTATTTTTTTAACTACCACCATCGCCATTTCTTTAATAGTATTATTAACTTGACTAATTCTTAGAAGGTTTGCAAGAAAGAAAAAATAAATATTAAAATTAGTTAATAGTTTTAGACTTAAATATTTTCTTTAAAAATCTTAATTTTGGATAATCAATTTTATGTGTTTCATTTAGTGCAATAAAAATAATTACATTGATAATAATAGCAACAAATATCATTCCTATAGATAATCCTAGTGTTGTTGGATTAGATAATGTTTGTCAATCATTGTTTGACAAAGAAACAAAGATAGAAATAAAACTACATGCTACTAATCCAAAAGAGAAAGCTTGAAAATATTTTTGAAATTTTTGCATTAATCAATTGATAACAAAACAGCTAGAGACTACTCCTAAAATAATTCCTAATCCAATAAAAATTATTCAAGGGATAAAATTAGGATTTGTAAAAGCATGTGCAATCGCATAATTTACATCTGGATAAATATTACCCATATATAAAACAAGACTACCACTCACTCCAGGGATTAAAAAACAAAAACCAGAAAGGAAGCCAAAAAATAATCATAATAAAACTTTTTCATTACCAGCGGTTGATGGCTCAAATTGACCACTACCTAAAAAGGTAACACCATGAATTATGTTATGATTATTAAGATCATAACTAGTTGATAAAAAACGAGCTAATAGGGCAAAAGTTAATAACAAAACAAAGCCTAAAATGAAAAGGATTAATTGAATTAATATACTCTGGTCTTTTTCTTTTAAACCAGCACCTAGTGTTTTAAAACTAATTAAATCTTTCTTATTTTTAATATAAAAAATAGGAATTGCAAATAAGGCAAAAAAACCAAATAAAAAAACTAAAACTATGCCTTTTTCTGCATCGCTTGCAAAATTAACTATTTTACTAAAACCAATAAATATCCCAATTCAAGCAATTAAGAATGGTAAAAATCAAAGCAAATATTTTCAAAAATATCGCTTCACATCTGGTTTAAAAATTAATTTAACATTAGAAATTAATGATTGGTAAAAACCGATAATAGATAAGGTAGTACCCCCACTATATCCTGGAATACCATCACTAATTCCCATAAAAATACCATAGAAAAAATTTCTTAATAATATTTTTCAATTATTTCAACCTATTCCATCAGCTAAACAAGACATAGGTGTTGCTTCTTCATCTTGACTTTTTTTAACATCTACTACTTGTTGATCATTAATATATTGATCATCATTTTTACTATCTTTATATTTTTGATTGAGACTATTTTTTAAGCCATCAAACATTGATGACTTTTTATTATTCTTATCATTTTTAGTTTTATCTTTATTATTCTTCATATGTATCTTAATTAATTATCCTAAAATTTTATAAAATTTAATTT
>JAZOSV010000082.1:0-2746 GCA_045657345.1 Mycoplasma sp.
TGAAAGATACCATTATTACTCAGAACTTGAGAAAGAAAACATTCCATATGCAAATAGATATATGACTCCACAAGATGCAATTAAACTACTGTATAATTATTAACAGGAGTGGTATGTCCAAAAAGATGGTCCATTAAACAAATATATATTTTCTTTTTTGATATGTTAATATAAAATTATAAGGAGATTTATGAATAAAAAAAAAGAAGATAAATATCCTAATATTTTTCTTTTCAATGGTATCAGAAAATACTTTAAATTTGATACTTATGGTGCTATTTTTAAAAAAGAAATTATTGGTGGAATTACTACATTTCTAGCAATGTGTTATATTTTATCTGTTAACCCTAGTATAGTTGGTAGCTCTCCTATTGATCCAAATGATGTAACACTTGGTGTAGCAAGTCAGTTTCAAGGTGGATTATTTCTAACTACTGCTATTTCTTCTTTTCTTGCAACAATGTTTATGGGTTTATGAGCAAGAGTGCCAATTGCACTAGCTCCTGGTATGGGTTTAAATGCATTTTTCGCTTTTACTGTTGCACAATCAGTTGGTTTTGAATCAGCATTAAGTATTACTATTCTTTCTGGTATTTTATATTTAATAATTGCCATTACTCCATTAAGGAATAAAATTAGTAAGGCAATTCCAACTAATTTTAAAATTGCTATTGGTGCTGGAATAGGATTAT
Source organism: Mycoplasma sp. (assembly GCA_045657345.1). Lineage (GTDB taxonomy): Bacteria > Bacillota_I > Bacilli_A > Mycoplasmatales > Mycoplasmoidaceae > Mycoplasma_L. Next base: position 693 of record JAZOSV010000082.1, read on the forward strand.
TTATAGCTTTTTTGGGATTGCAAAATGCAGGAGTTATTGTTAGTAATGGCAATGTTCCAATTTCAAAATTAGGTGATTTTACTAACCCATTAGTTATTTTAGCTGTTTGTCTAATTATCTTAGGCTTGATTTTACATTTTACAAAAGTTCCTGGCGGAATGATTATCACCATGCTACTTGGAGCTATAATATTAGTGATTTTATGTGTATCTGGAGTTGTTGTTGCTAAAGATATAAATGGGAATGTATTAGCTAACTATGGTCTATTAGGAAGCTATGATGATTTTTCTAGTTTTCCTGATGTTGCAAAGGCAGGATGATTAGGATTTACTAAGGTAAATATGTGAATTAATCCAATGACATATATTGGTATTCTTTCATTTTTATATATGGATTTTTTTGATACAACAGGAAGTTTAATTGTTATTAATCGAATGATTAATTTAGATAAGAACACAAAAAATTGAATGGCTAAAGCTAATCAAGTTGACGCAATTTCAACAATTATTGGAGCAGGTATTGGTGCCACAACAGTGACAACCTTTGTAGAATCAACAACAGGTGTAGTTGCTGGAGCAAAAACAGGATTTGCTTCTATTATTACTGCACTATGTTTTGGAGTATCAATTGCTGTTTGGCCAATCATGAAAGTTTTTATGCCAATTAATAATTTACAACCTATATCATCAGTAGCATTAGTAGTAGTAGGAGCCATTTTACTTACTCAAATAAGAAATTTTGAATGAGAAATTTTTGCTGATATACCTATGTTGTTTATTACCATTATTATGATGACATTGACTAATTCAATTGCTCATGGTCTATCATTTGGGATGATTAGCTTTGTATTAATGAATTGAGCTTTAGCTATTATGCAAAAAATTAAACATCATAAAAAAGTTGTAAATGATTTAACGATCCCCATTTCTGATACTATTCATGAAGTTAAAACTAAAGAATTTAACTATTTTAAACGGGTGAATTGAACATGCATTATTATTGCCTTAATTTCTTTAATGTATATTATTATTGAATCTGGTTTTAATTATGGTGGTTGATTTAAATAGTGTAAGCGTTAGTAATTAAATAATCAACTAAAAATATTCTTTCTTTAAAATCAATTTTATGAAAGCATTGTAGGCTATAAGCGAATCCAACAATGCTTTTATATTTAACTGCAGAAATTAAATTATTAATTAAATATAATTCATCTTCACAAAATTCTTTTTTTAAATTAAAAATAGGCAAAGGTACAAAAAAAGCGTTAACAAAAATTTTTTGAATTTTATTTTTAGTTTTTTTAGGTTGTAATCTATTTTTAAATCACTCTTTTTCAAAATTAATATCCTTAATTTCTACAAATGATATTTTTTTATGCTTTTCAAATCTTATTAAATAAACTATATATCCTAAATTAAGTGCATGGGAAATTCATGGCATAACATTAATTTCGTCAGGAGAATTTAATCAGAAAGCAATTTTTTCATTTTGAGGAATTTTTTTTAAAAAAATTTTAAATTGTTCAAAGGCTTTTTGCTCATATTTTTCTCTTTTATTAAAAGGAAGTGAACGAATAATTTTAATATTTGCTTCTACAATTTTTTTATTATTTGTGTTCATAAATATAACAATCTTTAAATATTTCTCCGACACGATAATTATCACTTAATTTAATAATTCCATTATCATTAAATTTTTTTAAATCTAATTCCTTTTGACTACATAACATTCCAAATGATTCAAAGCCTTGTAATTTACTAGGTTTTATCAACATTAAATTATTCATTAAAACGCCATTAACAGCTACTACAACTATTAGGCCTTTTTTTACATTTTTTGCCCCACAAACTATTTGTAATTTTTTTTCTTGTCTAATATCAACACTACATAAAGATAAATGAGTATTTTCTATTTTCTTACATTCATCAATCTTACCAATGTAAAAATATGTTTGAAAATCTGGAAATTCATAATTAATATTTAGTTCTTGTTTTATAAGATCTATTAATGATTTGTTAATTAATATCCTTCCATCTTTTTTAATATTTTTTAAA
>JAZOSV010000083.1:0-9409 GCA_045657345.1 Mycoplasma sp.
TTGTTTAAAATACATAATGTCCTCTCAAAAGTAGTGTTTTTGAAGTGGACTAAAATCCCCTAAGGTCCTTTTGGGGGATTTTTTCGTCTACCCCACAGATACATTATATAGGGGTGTCCAAAAAGATGGGTATAAAAACAATAGATTTCTGACTCTAGGAAAAGCAAAGAGAAAGCGATATAATTATATATGTAAAGAAAGGAGAAAAGATAATATGAAACATAAAAAATTAGTAATTTGCGGAACAATTGCTGCTTTACTAGGTGTTGTTGGTATTGGTACATATGTTGGTATTAGTATGCAAAACAACCAAAAAGTTTCTATGGCACAATCATCAACATTAGGGACAACAAGTGCTCCTATAACTAATCAAAATCATAGCAATCCTAATTCATTACCTATGTCTAGTATTAGTTTTAGAAAAATTAATAATAGATCAATAGATGCTATTTATCAATTAACTATTACAAACAATAGTGACATTGGTTTTGTTTCTTTTGAAGATGGTTCATTAACTATGAATGCTATTGGAGGTCAAAAGATTAATGTCAAGATAACAATTAATAATGATAGATATACTCTTGTTGGTTTAAACGTCTATGACCAAGCTAATCCTAATATTTCATTAGGATCAACAAAAGAATCTGACTCTATATATTCTTTTATTATGCCTGAAATAAAAGATTCTAATGAACTAGAGCAAGGACAAGGGCAATTTTTACAAACAGGTAATATTAGTATCGATCCAATATTTGATTTAAAGCAAATTAATTGTTGAACTTATGACTACAGTACTCAAACATACAATTTTACAGTACCGTATGATAATTTTGTTTTTGATGATGTAGCTTATCCTGAACTTCAATTAGCTCCAAATAATAGTTATAAATTATTTAACATTTATTTGAATAATCATAACATTTACATCAAGAATCTAACAATTCCAAGTGGTGTACAATTAATGTTTAAAAATAATGAAGAAAATACTAATAATGCAAAAGTTCCAGTTATTGGTCTAACTAGTGACTCAACATTTAATCATGATTCTGTTCATGGTGTTATTGGTAGATTTGGTTCTTGCCAATATTCTGATGCTATGGCTTACCAATTGGGTATCCCAGGTATTTATTAGTAAAAATTTAAAAACTAAATAATTTGATATAAGGATAAAAAGTAGCTAAATTTATTTATAGCTACTTTTTATTTTTAAAAGAAATTAAATATTTTATAATCAATACAAATGAAAAATGAAAAAATTTCTATATTATATATTGGCGATTTATTGAATAATACATTAAATGTTCAACAAGTTTTTAAAAAATATTTTCAATCTAATATTCATTTTCTTGATTGAACAAAATACAACTTGCCAAAAGAAGAAGATTTAGTTGATTTCTTAACTAATAAAATAATTCTCACTTTTCAAAATTTAATGAATGATAATATAACAATCATTGTTGATTCATTTGGTTCAACTTTACTAATTAATGCTATTAATAAATATAATTTAAACTATAAGCAAATTATTATCATTAATCCAATTACTAATTTAATGTTCATAAAATCATGAACTATTAAAAGTTTATGAATTCCAAGAAATAATCGAAATATGGCATATAAACAAATGTATTTGTTTCATAACTTCAATACACAAAGGAATAATCCATTTTTTTTAAAGACAATCAATGATGATCTAAAATTCATAATTAAAAATGAAAGAGAAGTTATTTTTTTATTTAATCAAATTCTAAATTATCGATTCTTATCTAAATGTGTTAATTTTTTAAAAAAGAATATTAATAAAAATATTTTTACAATTACTGGTGAATTTAACCCATTATATTCTAAAAATGAAATTAATAAAATGAGAGCTAATCAACACCAAGTAGTTATTAATAATTCTGCTTATGCTCTATCTTGAGAATCACCAGAAGATCTATGTAGGGCAATTAAGAGTATTATTAAATAATGAAGAAAAAAATTTGTGCTTTTCCTGGTTCTTTTAATCCTTTTCATCAAGGACATATGTATGTTATTAATCAAGCACTAAACTATGGTTTTGATAAAGTTATTGTCCTAGTTAGTTATAATGAAAATAAACGACCATATAATATAAAAAAGGTTTTTATTGAAGTTAAAAAAATATTAAAAAATATTAACAATAAAAAAATAAAAATTAAACTAAATCAAGGATTAACAGTTGAATATCTAAAAGCAAAAAATATTGAATATATTATTAGGGGATATCGTAATTATAAGGATTTACAATATGAAAAAAACTTGTTAAATCAATATCAAAAGGATTATCCTGATTTAAAATGTATCTTATTTAAAAGTGATAAAAAACATCAAGATATTAGTTCATCTAAATTGACAATATATTAACATTTGGTAAAAACTCTAAAATAAATAATTAAATCTTATTAAAGTGTTTATTATGGCAACAAAGATTTTGAAGTTAATAAATATTTAAAATTAGCAAAATCATTAAAATTAAATTCAATGGGGATTTAATATTTATTTAATTTATCAAAAGCAAGATTGAAAATTAATTAAATGTAGAAATAACAGAATATCTTGGTTATCATAATCAAGATCATACATCAAGGTACAATCAAGTAATTATTGGAAGGATATCCAAATAAAAAGTTAAAACTACATGAAAAAAATCAATATTAAATATAGCATATCATCTATCATGAGACAAAATATGAAAACTAAATTAAACTATTTTAATCTATAAATAAAAAAATATTAAAATTTAACCTAACTCTTTTTAAATAATAATTAAATTTATTTATTATCTTACTTTCTTATTAAGTCCAAAGAAAAATAATGTTAATCCACTAATTAATGTTAGTACTGACAATTGGAATAAAACTACATCCTATTTTAATTAATCGCAATTAAATGATATATTTACCACAAAATTATAGCTAATTAAAATATTTTAATAAGATTATTTTTTTAATTGTCATCTATAAATTTAATTTGAATATCTTGAGTGTTTTCAACAGTTGGTTTTTGACCTTTATAATGGATAGTGATGCTTTCTGGGGGATTATCATAAAAATCATCTATTGTTACAGTGTTACAATTCTTTACATAAACTTCAGAAGGAAAATTTATATTTTGTATAGAGCCATATTGTATCTTATAATTATGATTATTCAAAAATACACCATAAGGCATGATAGTTATAGTCTTAACTTCTAAATATTTAAATATAGATTTATTATTTAAATACACTTGATTATTAAAAGTTGAAATAGTTGGAAAAAAGCCAATATCTACATAAGCACAATATCTTGATTTGTATTAATATAAATATTGTGATTGTCAAATGTGTTTGCAAACATTAACATGATGCCTTTAGTAGATGTGTCACAATTCAATGTTAATGTTTTAGTATTATTTCAATCTATTTTTGTTGATTTAAGACTATGATCAACGGCACCTGCTCAAACATCTACACAAGAATATCCATCATCAGATATAAAATTACACCAATCATTCCACTATCTGTTTTTATATTAAATTGATTATTAGATTCTTGTTGTTGATTGCTACTACTTTGACTAGAACTACAACTATATACACTAGGTATTAAGATGCCTAGAGATAAGCATGCTAAACTCGCTAATAATATTGAAGTTAATTTTTTGATTTTCATTAATATTCTTTCATTAAATAACTATGTTAATTTTTCGTTATTAAAATTCAAATTTCCTTATTACAAAAACATTTTATTTTTTTTGTTGTCAAGTAAACTTGTCCCTTAGACTATGCCCCCTATCATGATACAAAAGGGAATTAAAGGCAAAGAAAAATCATTTTTTTAGTCTAGATATTAAGAGTTTTTTTCAAAATATTTATTAAAAATTTAAAAAAAGTAAAAAAATGAAAAAAATTAGAGATTTTTTCCACATATTATAAATGAGAGGATTAATTAGTCTTCTTAGAACAAAGAGGTAAAAATGGCAACAATATCAAGAAAAGATGTATTAGATGCAATCAAGAAATATAGATTTCTAAATGCTAATAATACAATAAATGGTACAAATATGCAAATTATGATAAACTTAGATACAACTAGTATGAAAACAAGCAATCCGACTACTAAACAATTATTAAATCAAATCATTAATGATCAAAAGAATGATAGAACTTTGATTTATCAAATAATTGATGATCAGAAAAAGGATAGAGCTTTAATTCATCAAATAATTGATGTTCAAAAGAATCAACAAGTCTTAATTAACCAAATAATTGATGATCAGAAAAAGGATAGAGCATTAATTCACCAAATAATTGATGATCAGAAAAAGGATAGAGCATTAATTCATCAAATAATTGATGATCAACAATTAATGAGACAAGATATTAGTTCAATTAAACAAGACATTGTTGAAATTAAAGCTGATGTAAATGTTTTAAAAGATGATGTAAAAGACATTAAAGAACGTTTAACTGTACTTGAAAATGAAGCCATTAATCATGGCTGAAATATTGCTAGAAATTAAACAAGAAATTAAAAGTTTTTAATTATTGTATTATGATTAAAAGATTTAATATTTTTTATATTAATCCTTTTGTTAGTTTCAAAAAATATTTATATTCCTTAAATTAATAAAATAGTTTTCTTTTATAAAAAAATGTATTTTCTATTTCTAATAAACGATTGTATTTTGCTAAGCGCTCACTTCTACTAAAAGATCCAGTTTTAATATAATCTGCTTGGCATGCAACAGCAAGGTCAGCTATAAAAGTATCCTCAGTATCTCCGCTGCGATGAGAAATAATAACTTTTTGTTTCCCTTGTTTAGCTGTTTTAATTGCAAGAATAGTTTCATAAATAGTTCCAATTTGATTAGGTTTTATAATAACTGCATTAGTTGCATTTAAGTTAATTCCATTTTTAATTAATTTGCTATTAGTACAATATAAATCATCACCCACAACCAATAATTGACGATTAAAAATCTTATTTAATTTAATAAATCCTTTCCAATCATTTTCATCAAATGGATCTTCAAGTGATATTATTGGATACAACTTAATTAATGATTGATAAAATTTGATCAAGGTATTAGTAGAAAAATAAGCTTCCTTCTTGTTCATTTCTTTAGCTAAATAAGCTTTTTTAAAAAAATAATGATCCTTATCAAAAAAAGTACTGGCAGCAATATCAAGGGCTATAGCTACATCTTTTCCTAATTTATATCCAGCATTCATAACACTTTTTTCAATAAAATCAAAAGCTTCATAACATGATTTAAAATTAGCATCATATCCACCTTCATCACCTTTTGAATTAGAAAAATGATTTTTTTTAAGGATTTTACCAAGTTCATAAAAACATTCACTAACAATATCACAAGCTTGATTAATACTCCTTGCTCTTAAAGGAACTATCATAAATTCTTGAAAGTCTAAAAAATTATTCGCATGCATTCCGCCATTGATTACATTTACCATAATCTTTGGTAAAGTAAATTTCTTAATTTGATTTTGAGAAAAAAATTTGGCTAGATATAAAAATAATGGTAAATTCATAATTCTAGCAGCTAATTTAGCAACTGCCATTGAAATAGCAATTAAACAATTGCTTCCTAATTTAGATTTATTTTCAGTTCCATCAAATCGAATTAATAGTTTATCTATTTCAAATTGATTAAAAGGTGATTTTCCAATTAAAATTGGTTTTATTTTCTTGTTAATTAAATCAATAGCTTTATTACAAGTTCTGCCATCTAATTTAAAACCTTTATCTATTAACTCAATTGCCTCCTTAGTTCCAACTGATGTCCCTGAAGGCACTAAGCTTTTTACCATTACATGATCACAACATAGCTGTAACCCAATTGTAGGTATTCCCTTTGAATTAAATTGTTTAAAAGCAAAAACATCAGTAATTTTAAAATCTTTTCTATTTGCTTTCATATCATTTTTTAACTAATTTTAAAGCAATATTCATCATATTAGTAAATGATGTTTGTCGTTGATGTGTATCCATTTTTTGACTATGATCAATTACTGAATCAGAGACAGTTAATAAAGTTAAAGCACTCTTTTTATTCACATGAGCATTAACATATAATCCAAATGCCTCCATTTCAACTGCATATATCTTTTGTTGTTTCACTAAATTATCAATATATTCTCCATTTGTTTTTCCATAAAATGCATCAGATGACAAAACAAGGCCATCATAATATTTTTGTCCTTCTTGTTCACAAATATCAAGAACCATTTGATGTAAATTGGCAGAACAAGCTAATGTTTGGTTTTCAAGATCAATTTTCATATTCTTAGCATAAGAAGAATCACTAATAGCCTGAGCAGCAATTACTATGTCACCTAATTCCATAGATGGTAAAAAACACCCGCATGAACCAATTCTAATAATTGCATCAACATCATAAAAATGAAAAAGCTCATATGAATAAATACCAATGGAAGGAATTCCCATCCCATGACCTCCAATAGTTACATCATGTCCCTTATATTTACCAGTAAAAAATAACATTCCCCTAACATCACTAACTAGCTTGTAACCTTCATCCAAAAAGTTCTCACAAATAAATTTTGCTCTTAATGGGTCTCCTGCCATTAAGACAATTTTTGCTATTTCATTTTTTTTAGCTATTATATGTGGAGTCATAAATCTAAAAATAACCTATAATAATATTGTTATTATTATATAATAATACATGTTTATTTCTAATATTTAGTATAAGGTAAAAGGATTTTAATATGGCTGTACAACAAAGAAGAGTTTCAAAATCAAGAAAAGGGAAAAGAAGAAGTCACCATCATTTAAAAGAAGCAACAGTTGTTAATTGTAAAAATTGTGGTACTCCTAAATTACCTCATCGTGTTTGCTTAGAATGTGGATACTATAAAGATAAAGTTGTTCTAAAAGTTTAATTAATTTTATGAAAAAAAACAAAGACAATGTTAAATTAATAGATATCAATAAATATATTGAGAAAAAACCAAAAGAAGAAATATTCAACAAAAGAATTTTTATTGCTAGTATGATTATCATTACTTTTGCAATAATTCTTGCAATGCTAATTGTTTTTTTAATTATGTTTTTAAGATAAATTTAATTTATGGAAAATAAATGTATTTTTTGTGAAATAGTTAAAGGTAATATTGCATGTAAAAAAATTGCAGAAAATGAAAATGCAATTGCTTTTTTAGATGTTAGACCAATTACTAATGGGCATACATTAGTAATTCCAAAAAAACATTACATTGATTTAGGAACATGTAATAGCAATGTTTTAAAAGATGTAATATTATTAGTACAAAATGTTAGTCGGAAACTTGAGGCATGTAAAAAACTTGATCCGTGAGGATTTAATTATTTGTCAAATCAAGGAAAAATAGCTGGTCAAGAAGTTTTTCACTTTCATGTTCATATTATTCCAAAATATGATACAAAAAATGGTTTTAGTTTTAATGTTAATAAAGATGACCAACTAGAATCAATTGATGATGTTTTTAGTTGAATTAGTAAAAAATAGCAAGGAAATTTTGCTTAATTACTTTTTTTATCTATTTGAGTTTTAATTAAAGTTAAGAATTCATCTATCTTATAAATTGTAGTTTTTTCAGCACCTATTTTTCTAACAGCAACAGTATTGTTATTAATTTCTTCATTACCAATTACAATTTGGTAAGGAATTTTAGAAACTTGAGCATCTCTTATTTTTTTAGCCATTCTTTCATCCCGATTATCAACTCGAGACCTAATTAATTTACTTCTTAAAAAATCATTGACTTTATTTGCATATTCTAATTGTTCATCAGAAACAGGGATAATAATTACTTGTTGCGGCGAAAGTCATAATGGCAAGTTACCCTTAGTTTGTTCTAAAATAATAGATAATAATCTTTCATATGTACCAACTATACCCAAGTGAATCATAATAACTGTTTTAAATTCTGATTTTTCATTTTTATACTCCAATTCAAAATGCTTTGGTAATAAAAAATCTAATTGAATTGTAGACATTGTAATAATCCGGCCTAAATTAGTTTTTACTTGAAAGTCAATTTTTGGACCATAAAATGCAGCTTCTCCAACCTTTTCTGTAAAATTAATTTTCTTTTCTCTTAACATTTTACGAAGATTATTCTCAGCTAAATTTCACATCTTTTTATCATTATGAAATTTTTCACTATTATTTGGGTCATGTAATGAAAGGTCAACCTGATGAATTTTACATCCTAAGCCAGCATATGCTTCATTAATAATTTTGTAACAATTAAATACTTCTTGCTCAACTTGCTCTGGTGTACAAAAGATATGAGTATCTTCAAGAACCATTTCTCTTACTCTTTCCAAGCCTGTTAATCCTCCAGAAGACTCATATCGGTGTAACATTGATTCTTCACATAATCTTATTGGTAATTGCTTATATGAATAAACTTTCTTTTTATAAATTAAAATATGATGTGGACATGTCATTGGTCTTAAAATCAATTGTTCATTATCAATTTGCATCGGCGGAAAAATGTTTTCTTTATAATGATCTCAATGACCTGATTTTTTATATAAATCAATATTACCTAAAATTGGAGTATAAGCATTATCAAAACCATATTTAAATTCCAATTCAGATAAAAAATTACGAATTTCTTTTTTGATGATGCTACCATTTGGTAATCAAATTGGTAAACCTTGACCAGCTAATTGATCAAAAGTGAATAAATCTAAAATTTTTCCAATAGTTCGATGATCAGATTCTAATTTTTCATTATATGCTTTAATGAATTCATCCAATTTATCTTTGCTATCAAAGGCAACGCCATAAATTCTAGTTAATTGTTCTTTACTAGCATCGCCCAACCAATATGAACCACCAACATTAATTAATTTAAAGGCTTTAATTGCATTTGTTTTTTCAATTTTATCTTGACTAGTCAAAAATAAATTATCATTAATTTTAGCAACATAGTTAATTGGTTGCAAATCTTTCTTAATTAGATAGGAAATATATTTATTATTTTTAAATAATTTAAGAGCTTGGTCTTGGTCTACTTTTTCATACTCAATTTTTAAAGCACCAGAAGTTAATTTATTAAAAGCTCTTTCAATCTTACTAAAATCATTTGTTGAAATATTTTTTTCAGTTAATGATAGGTCAATAAAAAAACCATCTTCATTAACTTCTCAATTACAAATATTAGCAAAATCATAAACTTTATTAATTGCGATCGCTAGTAAAAAAGCAGATAACTCATTTAAATTTGAATCTATTTTCATATAAGTAACCATATAAATTATATCATTGACTTCATAAGAAACTTAAGCAATTAAATATAAATTTGTATGCTCTATTAATCAATTGAATAAAAGAAAAAGTTAATCCATATTTTTAATATTATTTTAAGT
>JAZOSV010000084.1:0-9724 GCA_045657345.1 Mycoplasma sp.
TTACTAATAAATTTAATAAAGTTGGTAACTTAACATTAACTGGATTTAGAAAGAGAGTTAGTACATTAATTAATAATAATAAAACTTTTGATATAAGCAAGATTTCAGAATTTAAAAAATTGTATGTAACTGATGTTTCTGATGACCCTAATAGTATTGGTTATATTAATAGAATTATAGAATCTTTTTCTAGTGATATTTTTAAACCAAATGCTTTATTTGAAAACTTACCAAATGATTTTGATTACACTAAAAATATAAATATAACTATCTTGCATCCAGATAATCTTGAATCAAAAATGGAAGTTGAATTTAAGATTAATTACTATTTAAATAATGGCGAACCAATTACAGATATAGCTCAAAGTGTCAAATTAACTATTATTGGTTTTAAAGAATTACCTTCAACTACTATAAATGGTAAAAAAATTGATTTGAATAAAACAAAAGAAATTTATATCGAATGTCCTAACAAAGTGCAATCAATACCATTTGATATTATTACTACTAGTTTAAAAGGTAATTTGAATTTAATCACAAATAAGGATAATAGTTTTTGATGATCACCATTAATTAATATCATACAACCTAACTTATCTAACAATCGTAATAATCAAAAAAATATTATTTTTGATTTTAGTAATGCACAAGTGGAATTAAGTAATCAAAACATTATTTTAAGCAATGTTCATATCTCTGGATTTTATTGTTATTTTGATAATAAATGAACAGAAATAAATAATAATAATAATAATCTTTACAAAATTACTATTTATGGGTTTGGAAAAGAACCAAAAAAGAATACTTTACCAATTTGAGTGATAATTGTTATTTCTGTTATTACAGTTAACCTTGCATTATTAGTTACATGAATATGCTATAGATATTATAAAAAATCAATAAAAAATAGATCTAAGGGAGATAAATTTGATGATATTGATAAGAGTAGTAGCAATTTATCATTCTAGCTAATTTAAATAGTTAGTATACAATTGCATTCAATATATTTATTTTTCCTATTTTCAAATCTTGTACTTTTGATACTAATATTTTTACAGTTAGTTAATTTATTAATTTTCTTAACTATTAAATGATGATAATTTTTTAATAAAATTTTTTCACAAACTATAGTGATATCAATGTTATTAATTCTTTTGTGTTGCAGTTTTAATTCTTTTAATGCATATGTTAAAAAATCTAAACTACTTCTATTTTTATTTTCGTTTTTTGTATCTGGAAAAATTTCACCTAGTGTTTTAGAACTAACACTAGCTAAAATGCAATTTGTAATAGTATGGATAATTAAATCACCATCAGAATGAGCAATAATTTGATATTTTTGATTTTTAATCTCAATTCCACCTAAAAAAATGGTAGAATTTTGCTTCTTTTTTAATTTATGAATATCTTTTGCAAAAAAAACTTGCATATACATATAATATGTTATTATAAAAATACAATTTTTAAGAAAAAATGAAGAATAATAAGAATTTAGTTAATTTAAATAAAAAAGTTGCTCTTAACAATGGGAGAATTTTTTTTGGTGAATACAATGGCTTTCAACGATATGATGTTTATAAAAATATTTTTTTTAAACACATGGAAAGGGCAATGCGTCAAGCATTTTGAAGTCCAGAAGAAATTTCATTAATTGCAGATCGGGAAAATTTTAAAAATTTACCAAAACATATTCAAGAAATTTTAATTCATAATCTTTTATTTCAAACACTAATGGATAGTGGGCAAAATCGAGGTTTGGATTCAGTGTTAGCACAAATTGTAACAGAAAGTGAAGTAGAAGCTGTGTTTAAAACACAAGCTTTTTTTGAATTAATTCATTCCTTATCATATTCACATATTATCCGTGAAATGTTTTCTACTAATGCTTCTGAGATTTTTGATCGTGTTTACCAAATACCAGAAATTAAAAAAAGGATTGACCGAGAAATAGATGCTTATGATGAAATTCATCAATTATTTAAACAAGATAAACTAATTAATAATGATGAAAATAAGAAAAAAATATTAACACTATTGCTTTATATATATTTCTTAGAGGGTTTAAAATTTTACATCTCTTTTATGATTACTTATTTAATTAATTCATCATATAGCGATTCAATTCCTGGCGTTACTAAAATTATTAAACTAATTAACTTTGATGAGGATATGCATGTAGGTGTTGTGAGTGGTTTAATTAATATTTTAAGAAAGGATAAATCAGAAGGATTCAGCCATTTATTTAATGATGGTTGATTTGAATCACAAGCATATAAAATTGTTGATACAATAGTAAAAGATGAAATTGAATGAGGTGAATTTTTATTATCAATTGGTATTATCCCATCACTAAATACCGAAGTTATTAAAAATTTTATCCAATACTATGCTAATGACCGATTAGAAAAAATTAAGCTTGATCCAAAATACAAGGAAATTAAGGATTTAGAAATTATTACATGATTTCAATTTTATAAAGATATTAATAAAGATAATACTGCTCAACAGGAAGCGCAAGCACTAAATTATAATATTGGATTAATGGTAGATGATATTGGAAATATTGATTTAAATGTTGAATTTAATAAATTAAAAAACGCAAAGAAAAAAAGGTAAAATATGAGAAAAAAAATATTGTTAAGTGATATTGAAAAAGCAATTAATAATGATATTAATTTAGAAATTGATAACAATAAAATTATTAGTGCTAATGAATTGCTAGTAATCAAAAGGGATGGACGAATTGAGAAATATGACATAAATAAAATGAAAAAAATATGTTTATGGGCATGTGATAACAACGAAACATTTGCTAATGATATCTTAAAATCAACTCGGATTAAGCTTTATAACAAAATCAAGATTCAAGATGTTTATGATGAGATTATTAAATCAACAGTTAATAAGATTTCTAGACTAACGCCTCAATACGAAAAAATCGCTGCTAAATTATATTTATTAAAAATTTATAAAGAAACTTGAAATATCAAAAAAACTGATTACATAGATTTTGTAAATGTTATAGAAAAAGGATTGTCAAAAAATGCATATAATGAGAAAGTTTTTAAATCATATTCAATAGATGAGATAAAAGAACTTGGTAAATATATTCAGCAAGAAAGAGATTTCTTATTTACATATAAATCACTTTATATTTTCTTTGAGAAATATTCTATGGGTATTTCTAAAACTAAAAAATTTGAATTGCCACAGCATACATATATGAGAATTGCAATGAGTTTGTTTTATCAAGAAAATCCAGAAATTAGACTAAATTTAGTGAAAGATTTTTATGATGTTATCAGTCAACACTATATCACAGTTGCTACACCAATTATGTTAAATGCGGGTAGTAAAAATCAACAATTATCTTCTTGTGTTTTATCTACTGTTGGTGATGATACTATTTCAATTATGGACGTTGCTAAAGATGTAGGGATTTATTCTAAAAATAAGGGTGGAACAGCTATAGATATTTCAAGGATTAGATGTAGTGGCAGTAGTATTTTAGGTAATGATGGTTATTCAACTGGACCAGTTCCTTTTGTGAAGATTTATGAATCTACAGTTAAAGCCTTCAATCAAGGTTCTTCAAGGCCAGGTGCATGTTGTATTTATTTTCAATGATGAAATTATAATGTTCGAGAATTAGTTGTTTTAAAAAATAATGGTGGAACTGAAGAAAATAGAGCTAGACAATTAAAATATGCTGTTAAGATTAATCAACTATTAATTGATCGTTATTTAAATGGAGAAAATGTCACATTATTTGATCCAAAAGAAGCTAGTGAGTTATTCGGAAAAACAGGAGAAGAATTCAATAAAAAATATTGTGAATTAGAAAATAAAACAAATATTAAAAAAATTGTAATTCCAGCAAAACAATTATTTGCATTAATTTTTAAAGAAAGGGCAGAGACTGGTAATATCTATTTATTTCATGAAGAAAATGTTAATAATGCTTCATTGTTAAATCGATATATTAATAGCTCTAACTTATGTTGTGAAATTGTTTTACCAAGCAGAGAATCAAAATTAATAAAGCAAATTAACTATATTGATGATGGTAAGGAGATGTTATGTAAGCAATATGAAATTGGGGAAATAGCACTTTGTAATTTATCATCAATTAATATTTTTAAATTTATGCAAGCTAATGAAGAAATGAGAAATAAAGTTATTAAATACATTGTTAGGGGTTTAGACAATTCTATTGATGTTTCTTACTATCCAGTGAAAGAGGCTGAACTATCTAATAAAAAATATCGATACTTAGGCATTGGTGTATTAAACATGGCTAACTATTTAGCTAATAAAAAAATTGTAATTGATAGTCAAGAAGCATTAGAAGAAACACATAAAATATTTGATGAAATTTCTTTTCAAATTATTGAAGAAAGCATGAAACTTGCAATAGAAAAGGGAGCTTTTCCTTGCTTTAAGGAAACACTTTGAGCTAAAGGAGAATTACCAATTTTTAAGGCAAATAAAAATGCTTTAAAATTAACTGATTATCAACCTAATTTAGATAAATGAAAAAAGCTAGCTAATATGGTTAAACAATATGGTTTAAGAAATGCACAATTATTAGCAATCGCTCCCACAGCTACTAGTGGAAAAGCTATCAATGCAACTGAAAGTATTGAACCTATTCAAAATCTTTATTACAAGGAAGACGGAAAAACCAATTTACCAACGCTAGTACCAAATATCAAAAATTGAAAATATTATAAATTAGCTCATGAATGTGATCAATATATGTTATTAAAAGCAGCTGCAATTAGACAATGTTATTTAGATCAGGCTCAATCTATTAATATTTACTTCAATCAAATTAAATCATTAAAAGATTTTTCATTAATACATATTTGGGGTTTTAGTTTAGGAATTAAAACTTTTTATTATTGCAAAACATTAAAAGAGGACATTGAGAATATTTGTGAAAGTTGTAGTTAAAATTTTTGTTACTTAGAACTTTAAATAATTGATTATATAACCATGATTAGAGATAACTTATTTTAGAAAAAATCGTCCATTAATCCAAATAAATATTGACAAATATTTTTTTTATTTTATTATTAAAAAAAATATGTCTAAATTAAAATCTACTTATTTTACAAATCATAGTCAAGCAATATCTGTATTTAAATTAGTTAATGTTTTCTTTTGAAAATCATTAATCGGTCCATTAATTGCAATTTTACTACCAGTATTGTTTATGGTTATCTACAAAATTATTGATGCTGATCAAGGTTCTCAATCTAGTATTTTTGGAAATGGATTACCTACTTATATCACCTTTTCGATTTTACCAATTTCATTAGTTACATTCCCACAAATGATAGTTGAATTTAAATCATCTATTATTTTAAGAAAAATATCAATCTCAAAAATTACACCTTTAAAATGTGTGTCTATTTTTTTAGGTTATTATCTATGTATTTTGGTTGGCATTGTTGTCATTATCTTTTTATTATTTACTATCCTTCTAAATAAAGATGCTCCAGCATTTTATAAAAAAATTAGATTTGGTCAATGTATCTATGGTATCGTTAATGTTTTTATTGTTTCATTAGCTGTAGGTTTATTATGTGGAGTATTAATTAAAAAAAATCATTATGTACAAATGATTGGTTTTAGTATTTTGTTATTATCTGTTACATTAGCAGGACAATTTATTCCAATCACAGTTATTGGAACAAGTGAGGCAATAAAATACATTTCTTTATTCAGCCCAATTTCTTATAGCTTAAATCTTTTAAACAATAGTTTGATAAATGATGCTGATTATTCAAGTATTCTAGGTCAATCATCTAACCCTATTGATCCTGAATTGGCAAAACAATTAGCTGAATTTATGAAAACACATAATACAGGAAATAATATTTTTGATTTACATCATGATTTTCAAATTTTCAACTTTATCACTAAAAAAGATGCTAAACCACAAGACTTTTTTATCACCATTTATCAATCATGACAAAAAGTATTAAATTTAATTATGTCATATATATTTGCAGCAATATTTTTTGGAATTGGTATTAAAAAATTTAATTGAACTAGTAGGTAGTAATATGTTTAAAAGAAAAGTAAAAAATAATATTAAAGAAAATAACAATCCATATGAGCAAATGCCAAAATTTATTAAAGTGGAACGCAACCATTTATTAAAACCTATTATTCAAGTGAGAGATATATCACAAACATATGGTAAGAAGCAAAAGAAAGTTATTTTTGAAAATGTTAATTTTGATTTGTTTGAAAATGAATGTGTTGCTTTTTTAGGACCAAATGGAGCCGGAAAGACAACTATGATTTCTATTATTTTAGGAATTAATAAAGTTCAAAAAGGAAAAATAAATTATTTATATGAATATAAGTCAAAACCATACGAAGAATTAAGTGTTCAATTCCAAGATCTACACTTCCCAAACTCTTTAACTCCTAATGATCTAGTTAAATTTTCTTTAAATTTCTCAAATAAAAAAATCAATGAAGAAGAACTAAAGATGGCATATGAAGTTTTTGGTATAGATGAATTTGCAAATATTAAGATGCACAAATTATCTGGTGGCCAACAACAAAGAGTAAATGTATTAATCTCGCTTTTAACAAAACCTAGAATTTTATTTTTAGATGAATTTACAACTGGATTAGATATTGCTATAAAAAGTAAAATTCAAGCTTATATTAGAGAATATTGTATAAGAAACAAAATAACACTAGTATTAATTAGTCATGATATTAATACAATCGAAGAATTGGCTACTAGAGTAATTATATTAGCCAATAAAAGTATCTATGTTGATGCTCATATCGATGATATTATTCAAGAATTTGGTTCAGTAAAAAATTTAATTAAGCAATATATTGTCTCTTAATCTCAGACTTTAGCATTGAATCTTTGTAAAATAAGAAATCTTTTCTTCTAAAAAGATATTGATTTAATAAGCAAATAAATAAGTTAATAATTCCTATTGAAACAATAATTAAAATTCTGCCATAAATTGGAATTCATTCAATTGTATGATTAATTTCATGCTGATAAATTATAAAAACTGGAGTTAATGCTATCAAAATAATACTAATATAAATGTAAGATAAAATTGTTTGATAATGTAAATTACCACAGTTATCATTAGTAATAATATGATTATTAATTATTCTTTTAGAAATAAAAAAGACAACTAAACTAGCAATTGACCAAGAACATATAATTGAAATGAATAATCCATCAGTAATAAAATTTTTATTAGTAAAACAAATACTGCAAGCAAGAATAGCAAGTAAAAAAATAGTAATAATAACTTTAACAATTTTTAGTTTTAATATTTTTTTAAATTCTCCATAAACTGGTAATAAATGATCATAGGTTGAAGTAATTGATTCAATAAAAATAGGTACACATAAACCAATAGATAAAATTCAATTAAAATCTAAATGTTGATTAGTAGTGTGCTCAGGTTCTAACAGTAATCCATTACTAAAAACAATTGTAAATAAAAATGTACTAATTGTATAAGATGTCATATAGGTAGTTAAAAATTGATAGCGGTGGAAAAAGTGACGATCAATTTGCTTATTATTTAAATTAATATGTTCTATCATAGATGGAACAGCAGCATCAATAATAGAATGAACTACTTCACGTGAGGAAACAATTAACATTAAATAAGAAGAAAAAATAGCGCTTGGTAAGAAGTCAATTGTTCCACCATGATGATTATCACCTGCATGAAAAGTACTAACATTATGATTACTAGTCTGAATAGCAGCATAAATGATAAAACAAATGGCAAAAATATCAGAATTAAATTGTGCTAAATATTGACTAGCAATTGCCATTAAATTCTTTTTATCAATTTTATATGATAATGGTTTTTTTCTTCTATATCATGCAAAATACTTTTTTTGATAAATTTTTAATATAGAGATTAATAAGAACATCTTTGTTCCTAACACGCAAAGAATAATAATACTCATTTCAATAAAACTAAGATCGATCAATTTATTTTTAATACAGACAAATAAAACAATAATGATTAGATTTAATACAAAAGTGATGAAAATATTTAAAATATTGTAAATATATGATTTATTAGCCAAATATAACAAAATGATTGTAATAGGAATAATAAAATAATTTGCTCATATTTCAACACAATTAGAAATAATAAAAATAGTTGATTCATATCATTGAATTTGGTTAGTTTGGTCAACTATGATTAAACCTTGATTATTAAAATAAAATGGAAAAGAAAAAGCAATAACCAAAGTAACTAAAAAATAAAATCCCCCGAACAAATAATACTGAGGCTTAAGGTTAGCTATTTTTTGATTAAGAACATCATGATTACCATTTTGCTTAGTAACAAAATGAAATGAATCAATTAAATTATATGTACTTACAGAAGTAAGCCCATTATGTGAAGATGAAAAATATGGCAAAATACCTAATATAATTGTTAACAATCCCAAGGAACTAGCACCAAAAACAAAAGATGTCATTCCAGTTCTAATGAAATTAAAAACTATTAATGTAATTGATAAAATGATAGCTGCAAAAGAATTTGTAATTGTTTTATAAGATCATCTATGTTCATTTATTTTTCTATAGTTATTCAATTATAAATCCTTTGTATTAAATTATTTAGTGGCAATTTCAATTGACACTCTTCTTTTGTTATTTGCAAATGTACTATATTTTACAATTCCTTCTTTTTTTGCAAATAATGTATGATCTTTACCTTGACCAACATTTTTTCCAGGATAAATTCTATTTCCTCGTTGACGATAAATTATTTGTCCAGGTAATGCTAATTGACCATCAGCAAGTTTAGCACCTAAAAATTTAGGATTAGAATCTCGTCCATTTTTAGTTGAACCAACTCCCTTTTTTGATGCAAATAATTGTAAATTTATAAAAACTTTAATTTCCCTATTCTTCATCGTTATACTCCTTCTTAAATATTTTGATCTTTATATATTTTTTATATTTATCATTTAATAAACTTTTTAATTGAATTTTAATTAACTCTAATTTATCAAGATTCTGCCTATTTTTATTGATGATTTTAAGATAATAAGAACCTGACTCAAAATGATATTCAACATCTTTAACCTTAAATCAATTAAGCGCCCCTAAAACAATCGCACTTACACCAGCACAATAAATATCTTTTCCAAAAGCTTCTGCTTGTGCATGACCATTAACACAAATGGCATTTTCAAAAAAGTGAATCTTAATCATGCTATAGATTATTAGGCTTTAATAGATTCTATCAACAATTGTGTATATTGTTGCCTGTGTCCTTGCCTTTTTAAATGATGCTTTTTTGATTTAAATTTAATGATATTTATTTTTTTGTGCTTCCCATGCTTTATTACTTTTGCACTAACATTTGCCCCATTAACAAATGGAGTACCAACATTATTGCTAGTCATCATAATTTCATCAAAAACAACAACATCACCAGGTTTTTTATCTAGCTTATCAACATAAATATTTTGACCTTGTTCAACTTTATATTGCTTTCCACCAACTTCAAAAATTGCAAACATGACTCCTCCTTGTAAAATACTAAATTCAAAACAAGCAAAATTATTATATCATATATAATAACTAAAAATTATATTAATAAAACTTATTGTTTAATGCACCATCTTTTGGGACTGGTAACTTCTATATCTCATTATATTAGAATTTATAGCAATTTTAGGTATT
>JAZOSV010000085.1:0-6602 GCA_045657345.1 Mycoplasma sp.
TAACTCTATAAACTAATATCTACTTATTTTTCAAAATTTTGAAAAATCTAAAATGTTTTTACCTTAGATATATATGAGGTGAAAATATGCAGAAAATATCTAAAAGAGAGATTTTAAACTTAATTAAGCAATATAATATTAATGAAGCATCAATGGAACAAACTGATGCATCAATTAAAGTATATATAGAATTCGGTAACCAAATAATGAATAAGCAACCAACAATAAGAGAATTAATATTAAATATATCTAGTGAAGTTAAAGAAATGAAATTAGAGATTAAACAAATTAATGGCCGATTAGATAAAATTGAAGAAAGATTAGACAAGATTGAAGTTAGATTAGATCATGTAGAAAAAGATGTTAAAGATATAAAATTACATCTGGATAAAATTGAAAATTGTCCAACAATTAAAAAAGAAATATGCTTATAGTTAAAAGAAAGTGAAACTCATATTCTTTTTAAGTATAAAAATAATTATTTAATCCAACTAATTAAATTTTCCACTTCACATATTCTTATTTCATCTTTTATGTTTAATAAATAAAATTTATTTTAAATATATGTGTTCATTTAGGTAGTTAACAAAAGATAAGAAGATACTTTTACAATCTCTTTTGATGTACATTATTGTCCAGCTTAATTTACAGGGTAACTTTAAAAGATGGCACATTAAACATTAAAAACTTTAATATCTGCTTTTTTTTTGGTATTATTTAAAATAATTTATATGAGTAATATTAAGTTTGAAAAAAGAGTTGATAAATGACAAAATTATCGTTCTCAAATTGAAGCAGATTCAGCTACTAAATGATTGGACGATAAAAATATTAGGGCCATTATTAATGCTGTCAATGGCATTGATAAAAATATTTTAAAAGGCATTGAAAATGAAAAAATTGAATTAGCTGAAGTTGCATTGATTGATGGTTCAAATGAAAAAGTACAAAAAACTTATCAATCATTGAAATTTAATATCCCATCTTTTAATCAAGATTATCTTCAAAATATTGAGAATGAATACAAAAATATTCAAGCTATTAAGAGTAGTAACTATATTCTAGATGCTAATAATAAAATTTTAATTGATAATCTTCCTATTTATAAAGATTTTCAAAACAATGATATTAATAATATAAATAGTTATTTTGAATCATTAGGAAAAGAAATTCAATTTTTTCCAAAAGCAGCTAAAGAAAAAACAATCAAAATTGATGAAACAATTGAACGTACTAGATCAAAACAAAGTTTGAAAAAAATAAAGAAGGAAGTGTTTAAGGATTCTTTTAATTTTAAATGAGTTTTTATGACATCTTTTATAGTTATTATTGTTTTTTTTGTTTTAGCAATTTTGATTGTGATATTAATGTTAGTGAAAGGAAAAATTTAATATGCAATTATATGTTATTGCAATTGATGGACCTGCAGGTAGTGGAAAATCTTCTTTAGCAAAAGAATTAGCTAGACAATTAAATTTTGATTATGTAAATTCTGGATTATTTTATCGAGCAATTGCCTATTTTATTCATATAAAGAATTTAAATTATTCCAATCCTAATTCTTATTCATTGAATTGATTAGATAACAATATTAATTTAAAATGAGATGGAGAATCTATTATTTTAAATGATGAGAAGTTAGACTCAAAACTTTTACAAGGTCCAACAATTGCACAAATTGCTAGTACAATAGCTACTTTTCCAATTATAAGAGAGTTTATTAATAAAAATATTAGAGAATTGGCCTTATTAAGATCAATTATTGTTGATGGTCGTGATATTGGTGCAGTTGTTTTACCAAATGCTGATGTAAAGATTTTTTTAGATGCTGACATTAAAACTAGAGCTATTAGAAGAATTAAGCAACTTAAGGAAGAAAATTGCAAAGAAAATGTTAGTCTTGATACAATGGTTAATGATATTATAGTAAGAGACAATCGTGATTATACTAGAGAGATTGCTCCTCTTACAAAAGCTAATGATGCCTTTTTATTAGATAATTCTAATATGAATTTTGAACAAACTGTTGAAGCAGCTAAAAGAATCTTTATAGGAAAAGTAATTGATGATGATTGACAAAAGTAATTTCAATATTAATTTATTAAAAAAATTAAGTCCTCAAAAAGAATGAATATTTTTAGATGGTCATGAAATTTTAAGAAAAAAATCAACTCCTATAACTAGTCTTAGTGAGATAGAAATAGATGCTATGAATAAAATGATTTCTTATATTGATGCTTGTTATGAAGGAAAAGATTATCAATTTAGCATTCGGCCAGGTATCGCTATTGCTGCTCCACAAGTAGGATTAAACAAAAGAATGATATATTTACATTTTGATGATGAACAAAATATTGAACAAAAATATTTTTTAATCAATCCTGAGATTATAGCCTTTAGTGAGGTTAATTCTTATATTAAAAATGGTGAAGGATGCTTATCAGTGAAAAATGATGTAAAAGGAATAGTTCCTAGAAAATATAAAGTAATTGTTAAAGGTTTTAGCTTATTTGATAATAAAGAAATTCAAATCGAAGCTAAAGATTTATTAGCGATTTGTTTGCAACATGAAATTGATCATTTAGATGGTATTTTATATCATGACCATATTAACAAGAATAAACCTAATTACACTGAAAAGCGTTGAATTAAAATTTAATGTTTATTAATGAAACTTAAAACTTTACCAATTTCTTGTTCATTATCATAATAGCTAAACTCATTTGTTAACAAATTAGTAGCTAACATTTTTTTACCATCAATCCCAATTGCAACATTAAAATTTTTATTAAGAATACAATCAATTGCAAACATTCCCATTCTTGTAGCATTATACTTTTCAATCCCTGTCGGCGGAGCTCCTCTTTGAATAAATCCCATTATATGTAATTTAGTGTTAATACCAGTAGTTGTTTCAATAAAGGTAGTCATTTCATATAATTCATTATAACTATAAAGATTTTCAGTTATCAATACTAAAATTTCTTGATGATCTAATTTGCGTTTTCTTTTGATTATTTCTACTAGCTCATTTTTATTCAATTTATTTTGTGGAGTAATAACATAATCTATATTATTGGCTAGAGCAGTAGTTGTAGTTAATGTACTACATTTTCTTCCCATTAATTCAATTAAATATATTTTTCGATCAGATTTAGCTGTTGTTCTTAATAAATCAATATTGTTCGAGATAGTATTGATAGCAGAATCGAAACCAATTGAATACTCAGTATAATTAATATCGTTATCAATAGTACAAGGAAGACAAATAACATTAATACCATTTTTAGCTAGTAATTTAGCCCCCATATAACTACCATTTCCACCTAAAATTATCAAGCAATCAATTGATTTTGATTTTAGATTATCAATTGCTTTTTGAAAATTTTCAGGCTGATTAAAATCTTTAAATCTACTGCACAATATTAATGAACCAGCTTGGTTAATAGATCTATTTATTTTTTTTAAATTTGCTAACCTAATATCATTTTCACACAAACCTACAAAACCATTAATAACTACATAAGATTTAATATCAAAATTTTTTGCATAATTTACAATTGTTGCAATTGCTTTATTCATTCCAGGAGCATCACCACCTGAAGTCAAAACAGCGATTTTATAGTTTTTCATTATTAATCATATCCTTTATTTTTGTTAAGATGTTCTCGCATTTAAAACCTAAATCCTGATAAACATTCATACCATCATCACTAAAACCAAATTTAGTTGCTTTAATAACTAACATTTTTTTACAAAACTCATTTAATTCATATCAATAATTATCATTTGAAGCTTCAATTGTAACAATTCCAACATTAGCTTTAATAGTTGCTTGAATGTATTCTTTAGATTGATTTAAAAATCTTTTCAAACATGGGCAAGAAACAATTTTAGCATTTATATTTCATTGTTTTTTTAATGCATTCGCAACCTCATCAGCTAATTCAACTTCACTCCCATTAGCAATTAAAGTAATATCAGGGTCATTACAATTTTTTAATATGTATGCACCTTTAAGTGTTTTTTGAATATCAGTTTCACTTCATGATTTAGTGGCTTGTCTAGTTAATATCAAACAATTAGTAACATTTTTTTCGTTTAATGAATTTATTAAAGTAGCCATTGTTTCTTTTTCATCACATGGTCTTCATACACTAACATTTTCAATTGCTCTTAACATCGGGATTTGATCATATGGTTGATGACTCGGCCCATCATTACCAACTAAATAACTATCATGAGTAAAAATAAGATTAGAAGATATTTTTGACATAGCACCCATCCTAATTGCTGGTTTCATATAGTCACTAAAAGCCAAGAATGTTCCAGCAAAGCATTTTAATCCTCCATGTAGTGAAATTCCATTTAAAATTCCGCCCATAGCAAATTCTCTTACTCCAGTTAAAATATACCCAGAATTAGCATTTTCATTAAAGCTTCCATTGTTTGAAATTTTACAATTTGTAGTTGAAGCTAAATCAGCTGATAATGTAATGATATCTTTACAGTCTTTTAATTGGTTAAAAAATGTTTTCAAATAAGCTTTAGTTGAATCATTAATTTTTGTAATCTCATCAATATCTAACAAAGCAGAAAAATCTTTAAAATTACCATTCATATTATTTAAGAATTCAAACAATTCATTATTATTTTTGTTTTTATAAAAGTAAACAAGTTTTTTTCAATCCTCATATTTTTTATTTCCTTTATTAAAAACACCTTTTTTGTAATAATCATAAATTTCTTCAGAAAAATAGAAATCATTAATTTTGATTTGAAAATGTTTTTCTAATGCTTTTATTTCATTTTCATTAATTGATAAAGAATGAGCAAAATTAGTTGCCTGCTTAGTTGTTCCCTCACCAATAATTGTTTTGACTTCAATAAATGTAGGCTTAATGCTATTTTTTGCTTTTATGATACATTGATTAATCGCCTCAACATCATTTTGACAAGATAAATAAATTCATCCTTGTGATTCAACTCTTTGTTTTAGATTTTCAATATTAACATCACTAACTTTTGAATCCAATTGATAATCATTTGAATCATGTAGAATAATTAATTTATTTAGTTGTAATTTACCTGCTAAACTCATTGCTTCATAACTAATACCTTCTTGTAAATCGCCATCACCAACTAAACAATAGGTGTAATGATTAACTAATCCCTTTAGATTTTTTCAACGATTTGCTAAATATTTTTCAGCAATTGCCATCCCTACTGCATTAGCAATGCCTTGACCTAATGGGCCTGTACTAGCATCAATAAAATTATTTGGAGCAAATTCAGGATGGCCAGGAACATTTAAATTTTTATGTCTAAATGTTTTAACGTCATCTAAAGATAAAACACCTGCAAAATGTAAGATAGCATAAATTAATGCACTACCATGACCAGCACTTAATACAAAACGATCACGATTAAATCATTTAGGATGATAACTACAAATATTTAAATGATTTTTAAATAAAGCATGAACAATAGGTGCAGAACTTATAGCCATTCCAATATGACCACTACCAGCTTTTTTAATCATTTGTGCACTTAGAGATATTAATGATTTAGTAAAATTATCAAACATAGAAACACCTGAGAACCTTTGTTTAGTATATTAAAAATTATCCAAAGTGGATAATTTTTAATATTTATTATTTTAAAATATATTATCTATTTTTCATTAAGAAGCTTCTAAATGCTTGAGCAGTGTCTTTTAAGAAAGGAAGATAAGTAACTACATCTTCATTAATAATTTCTTTATCAGGATAATATACAACACCTTTTAAGAAATCTACAAAACGGATAGTTGTTGCATATAATAGTTCTCTTTCATTATCTGGTAAGTCCTTAGTATTAGTAAGAGCAAAAATTAAAGTTTTTTTAATACGAGAGATTAAAGATTTTTCATTAATAATATTTGGTGACTTAAGTAAACTATCAAGAAAGTCATATGACAACTCTCTACAAAATTGGTCATAAGATACTTTACCATTATTATG
The DNA here is from genome assembly GCA_045657345.1 of Mycoplasma sp. GTDB lineage: Bacteria > Bacillota_I > Bacilli_A > Mycoplasmatales > Mycoplasmoidaceae > Mycoplasma_L. Next base: position 6,003 of record JAZOSV010000085.1, read on the forward strand.
AATTGATTTTGGCATAGAGTAACCTTTTTTAGATGATAAGATTTCATCTAAATTTGTTGAACCACCATTCATTGCAGACATTGGTTCCATTCTAAAAGGTGTTGGATTAGACATTGTAGTATTATATGGCATAGGTTTTGCCACACTTGGCGCTCCAAAACTAGGTGTCGGTTCATTCATAGGTTTTGGTGCCCCACCTGGTGGAGGTGGTGGCATCGAACCAGGAGCCATTGGCGGTTTCGGTGCAGATGGTTTAACCACTGGTGCATTATTACTTGCTTTTACTTCTTCATTTTTATTTTTTTTACTAAATAATCCCATTTTATACTCCTAAAAATAAAGGAACTAATACTACTCGCTTTTATAATTATATCTTTTGATTCATATTTTTGCAATATTATTATTAAATATGTTTTTATACCCATCTTTTTGGACACCCCTATATAATGTATCTGTGGGGTAGATGAAAAAATCCCCCAAAAGGACCTTAGGGGATTTTAGTCCACTTCAAAAACACTACTTTTGAGAGGACATTATGTATTTTAAACAAAAAAAATATTTTTTACTGAATAAGAAAGAAAAAGTTGATGTTTCAACATT
>JAZOSV010000086.1:0-2706 GCA_045657345.1 Mycoplasma sp.
AGGAAGTAATGATTCAATTAGAACAAACAAAGAAAAATACAATACTAAATATCTAAATTATGAGTGATAAATTTACCAATCAAACATTAGATGTTAAATATGTTATTGAATTAGAATCTAAATTACATTCCAACCATTGTGTTAAAAATAACAAAGAAGCTTTAAAAAACAATGAACGAGCTAAAGCTTTAGTTCATTAATACAAAATATATTGCAATTCAAAACCTTTATATGAAGCTTTTTATAACCAAATTGGAATTTGTCAATCCTACGAACATTTAAAGCAAAGAAGATGTATGTAGCAAAATCTAAAATGGCGTTAGTTCAATCTATTACATGTTTTTGATATGATTGAAACCCAATCTAGATATGCATGCTCAAAAGTAATTGATAATGCTTCTTAGCAAGAAATTATCAATGCTTTAAAATAAGGTATTCAACATTTTGTAGATATTGGCATTAAAATCAAGATGATTCAAACTGATAATGCAATGATGTTTAAGTGCAATAATTTTATTTCATCAGAAAGCTATATCAATTTTAAGAAATAAAAACATCATTAGAAGATTAATTGCTTTAAATGTATCACAAGCAAATGGGTGTGTAGAATGCTCAACTAGATTAGTGAAAACCAAAACAATTGAGGAAGCAAAAAATATTATTAATGAGTTTATAAAAGAATATAACAATTGTAGATATTATTATTATTCTAAATTAGAAAAATAAAAGGAATTAGTTATGTGGAAAGGTATATGAAACCAATTATCGCTATTAAATTATTATATACTTATGGGTAGAAGTGGCTTGTTCAATAAGATGGTCCATTAACAATTTTTTTTGAAATATATTGCCATTTATTCCATTGTTATTTATATTTACATAAGACTTAAAATCAGTTGAAGATATTTCTATTGTAAAAGTATTAGTTAAATGCATAAATGATGAACAAATACATAATAATTTTAAAAGTGTATTTGAATAAAATTTTTATTACCCCATTCTTTGCTTTTTTTAAAATGATTTTCATAATGAATAAAATCTGATAAATAATCATAAAAATCACATATATCATCTTTATTAATTGTTTCTTTATCAACTCATATATGTTTTTTGGTTGAAAATTAATATCAATTTTTAAATTATTTATTTCTTCTATTGTTCATTCTTTTTCTATAATTGTTATTGCTTTTGGAAATCAATTTTTATTAACTTCTTCAATTCCTTGAATAACCTTCTCAATTCTTCAATTTTTACACTTTAGAATAATTTCATATTTTCTTTTATCTATTAATAAATTAGAGAAAATTAATAATTTTATTGCTTGTCTTAAAAATAAAGATGCAAGTGAAATTTGAAGATATGGTATTCCATCCTCTTTATTTGAATTTATTAGAAATGACGAAATATATTCTCTTGCTGTTATTATAAGTGTCCTAAATTTTTTCATTCCAGAAAAAAATTCTTGATATGCCTCTTCTATATAGTTTGGAATATTATTTTTTGTTTCATTCATAGTAATCAGCTATTATAGTATCAACAATTTTAGAAGCAGAAAAGTTATATTCTTTTGCATCGCTATTTATCTTTTTACTAACGATCTTCTAATTGTATAGTGAACAGACATTGTTAAATCTTTTTCTTTTTTTCAAAAAATTTCTTTTAGACATAATTGACATTTCTATTATTTATAGAAATAAGTATAGCATTAATAAAATATGTCATGAAATATTGTATTCCCACCAAATTAACTAATAGAGCGATATTAATCAATAATTTATCAATAGATTTGTTAAATGCCCTATTGCATTATTTTCTAAGTATATAATGTTTTCATCACCTAATAGCGATGGCGAGGTTAAATTATTATCAAGATAATTAAGTATATTTTTATAGCTATCAATCATAATTTCCATCATTAGGTGGCTCTTGATAAAGTGGGTCGCCTGATTCAAGTTCATCAATTGCTTTTTTTAATAAAGTATTCTCAATATCATAATAATCTTTCCCTGGATATATTTCTCCCAAATTATCGGCATCTTGAGCAATTGCAACTTTAAATTTTAGTTTTACATCATATTGAGATATAAAATTAGATGTACTTATTTCAATTGTACTAGCTGGATATTCAATAGGGTTTATTCCATATAATTTCTCATTATATAGTACAAGAGTAATAGCTCATGGCAAATTAATATTAGCATACACTTCATAAACTGGAATTGTTGCTTCTAAATCATCCTTAAAAGCTTTTAATTTTTGGTCAGTTTTTTTATAGTATCAATTTATTTGATTTTCATAATTTGCAAGGAAAGTTTGAGGATAAGCATCTACATATGAAATTTTATTGGGATTATTTTTTAATATTGCATCAGTATTCGGCACAGAATCTGAATAATCTTCATTATTAGCATAAACTGGTAATTTATTAAAATCTTTAAATTCTAGCGATTCAATTCTTTTATCTCATGGTGGAGGTGGAAAAATCAAGGATTTTAAATACTTGAATTTAATATTATTAGGAGCATATTCTCTAAATTTTTGAATAAAATAATTTCCAATATATTCACCAATACTAAAATCATTGATAAGCACATCTTTTGGTCATCAATAATCTTGTTTTACAACATTATTATTTTTTTGATCAGAAACTGATTTACTACAACTAACTATAAAAGGAGTTGCAGTAGTTGCTAATGTTAATCCTGC
>JAZOSV010000087.1:0-12511 GCA_045657345.1 Mycoplasma sp.
ATTATTGCCCTTAAACATCATGGCATTATCAGTTTGAATCGTCTTGATTTTAATGCCAATATCTACAAAATGTTGAATACCTGATTTTAAAGCATTGATAATTTCTTATTAAGAAGCATTATCAATTACTTTTGAGTATGCATATCTAGATTGGGTTTTAATCATATCAAAAACATGTAATAGATTAAACTAACACCATTTTAGATTTTGCTATGTACACTTGGTATCCTTTTTTTAAATTATTTTAAATCCATTTGGATGTTTCCTGGTTTAGCTATATAGTGTCTTTTAGGATATTTTCTTAAGTATTTTTCTTTTGATTAAAAACTATTCCAAGTTCTTCATGTAGTATCTTTTTAATAGTTTTTGGCATATTTTTGTAGTTTTTTCATTAGTTTTGTTGTTTCTTATTGATAACCAAAAATCTGTAATTTCAAAATTGAAACCATTCTTATAATATATTCATAATATTGGTTGATTATAAATTTACAATCTTGATAATGATATTTTTTAGTAATGTTATTTTTAATTGGTAATTTACCAATATGATTAATTCATTCAAAATAACCATTATTAATCTTTTTATTAATTAATTTAATTATCTTGTTCTAAAAGCCATATCATGTTGTTTTATGTTTTTAAAGGCTGACTAGTTAATTTAAAATATTGGTTTTCTGATTTAAATGTAGTTGTTATGATATTTAATTGATTAATAAATTTCCTAAACTTGGTTTCAAATTTAAATCCTAATAACAGTCATGATATTTCTTAGTTCTTTTTTGAAATTGATAGATTTTATGTTCATTTTCTAATTTGTTTTAAAAATTGATTCTGAAATCATACTTTAAAAAATTAATTTTTTCTTTTTTATGAAATAAAAAATATTTTTTGATAAAAATACATATGGTCCTTTCAAAAGTATGGTTTTAGGTGGACTTAAAAATCCCCAATAATTATAGATTGGGGATTTTTTCATCTACTCCCAATTATAATTATAGAGATTGTTCAAAAATATAGGTTCAAAACAAAGTTATTAAAATTTACAATACACTAAAATTGGCTAATAATTAAAGATGATATTTTATTATTGTTTATAATATTAATATATGAAAAAATTTAAAATTATAATTGATTCAATGTCAACTGTTGCAAATGATTTTGTTAAGGAATTTGATTTGTTTGTTGTCCCTTATACTATTTCAGATTTAGACGGTAAATTAATTAAAGATGATTTTAGTGCAAATCAAAAAGATAAAATTTGTAGCTTAATTGAATCTAATAATGATCAAAAAACTAGTTTTGTACCTGGACCTTTACTTGAAGAATATTTTCAACCATTTCTAAAAACATATGAACGAGTTATTTACATATCAGCAGCACCTGGATTTACTGGACAGTTTGAAGCTTCAAAATCGTTAATGGATAAATATCAAAACTTATGAATCTTTAATTCTAATGCAATTGCTTCAACAATTGAATCACAAGTTAGAGAGATTACTCAATTATTATCTAAAAATAAAAATGTCACCTATGAAGAAATAGAAAAACTGATTTTTGATATTTCAGAAAGGTCGATCATTTTGTTTTCACCAAAAGATGTTTCTGGTCTTTTAAAAAGTGGGAGAGCACCAAAAATATTAGTAAAAATTTTGAAACTAACCAAGACATATCCAGTTATTTTATGTGAAGAAAAAAATAAATCAACTAGTGTTTTAACTAGAAAATGAGATGAAATCTGAAATAAAATAACTGAAGTAGCAAAAAAGTCTTTTAGTGGTAAATTAGATGGAGAAACTATTAAATTCTTATATTTATATAATTCATTATTAACTCAAGAAGAATTGAAAGCTATTCAAAAAAAGATTGCTAAAATTTTTAATATTGCTAGTGAACAAATCAAAATAAGATTAACACCTATGCCAATTTTAGTCCATGTATTAAGACACTCTGTAGGAATTGGAATAACTACTATTAATGTTTATAAACATAAAAATAAAACCCCTAGATAAACTAGAGGCTTTATTTTTATATTATTGGAAAAATATAGTTATACCATACTTCCGAATCATTAATTATTGTCTTCTCTTTTTTGACAATAAAATCATTTAGTTTTAAAAAATCTTGAAATGTTTCAAGAACATCTAATGCAGAGAAATAAATTTGATTTGGTATCTCAAATGAAGTTAAAAGCTTTAGATTATTAACTAATAAAACAAAAAAATTGTAATATTTTTCTAATGTACCAGGAGTAGATGGAAAAGTTATTTTATTTGTTTTAAAAAAATCAATATAACTTACGCCAAATAGGTGTAAGGAAATTGGATCTAAATATTTAGTTCATTTAACAATGCCATTATTTAACAAAAAATCTAAAAAGAAGGCTTCGTTAAATTGTTCAATCTTACTTATTAAATTTTTACTTTTAACAAAAAATCTCATACATTTTTTAGATAATATGGTGCTCCGTACAGGATTCGAACCTGTGACCCATTGATTAAGAGTCAATTGCTCTACCAACTGAGCTAACGGAGCAAATTCATAAATTATTTTAAAATAATAAATTAATATTAATACAGAATAATAAAAATTTTTAAATTTCTTTACGAATTTCTTCAAATAATACTATTGTATCATTCTCTTTAATATCGTTAAAATTCTTCACAACTAAACCGCATTCCTTGCCCTCAGTACATTCCTTAATTTCATCTTTTTGATGTTTTAATGAACTAATTTCTGATTTATAAATTACAACTCCATCCCTAATCACTCGACATTTAGATTTTCGAGTCACTTTTCCAAAAGTTACTTTACCACCAGCGATTGTCCCAACTTCGCTATGTTTTCATGTTTTTTGAACTAAGAATTCACCAATATCCTTTTCTTCATAAATTGGATCTAATGTACCTTTAAGTAAACGGGTTAATTCTTCTTTTAATTTATAAATAATATCAAAAAATGTTATTAGAACTCCGACACTATTAGCTAATTCAGAAATAGCTCTAGATGCTTTAATGTTAAAACCAACAATAATGGAATTTGTTGTTTGAGCAAGTCTTATATCTGATTCTGTAATTTCACCAATATTAGCTTTAATAATAGTTAGATTAGTACCTTCAACATTTAATTTTTCAATCATCCCTTTAATTGCTTCACTTGAACCATGTACATCTGAACGAATAATTACATTAATATTTTTTAATTCACCACTAGCAATTTTTTCTCTAACATTTGAGTTAGCTTGTCTAAATTGCTCATCTTTAACTCTTTTTAGATGAACCTTATGAGCAATTTCTTTTGCTTCTTTTTCATCTTTTAAAGCTAAAAATTTATCACTAGAAGATGGAATACTTTCTAAGCCTACAACTATAACTGGTGTTGATGGTTTAGCCTCTTTAATTTCTTGCTTTTTATCATTTAATAATAATCGAATTCTTCCATATGTTGAACCTACAACAATATAATCTGTTTTTTGAAGTGTACCATTTTGGACTAGTACTGTAGCAATTGGTCCAAAACCTTTATCAAGATTAGCTTCAATAACTGTACCATAAGCTAAACGGTTTGGATTAGCTTTTAATTCCATTAATTCAGCAGTTAAATTAATAGCTTCTAAAAGCTCATTAATACCTTGTCCATTTAAAGCAGAACCCTTAATAATTGCAATATCGCCGCCTCATTCTTCTGGCACTAAATCATGATTACTAAGCTGGGTTAAAATCTTTTCAACATTCGCTTCATGTTTATCCATCTTGTTAACAAAAACAATAATAGGTACTTTTGCTTGTTTTGCATGAACAATTGCTTCTTCTGTTTGTGGTTTAATTCCATCATCAGCTGCTACAACTAATACCACAATATCAGTAATATTAGCTCCACGAGCACGCATTTCACTAAAAGCTTCATGTCCTGGTGTATCAATAAATGTTAAAGTATAGTCTTTATTAACTACTTGATATGCACCAATATGCTGTGTAATACCACCCGCTTCACCTTGAGCAACAGAAGATAGTCTAATTTTATCTAATAAAGTTGTTTTTCCATGGTCGACATGACCCATAATAGTAACAACTGGTGGTCTCTTAACTAAACTTTTTTCTTCATCATCAAAAGAAATATTTTCTAATATATTTTCAGCACTAATGTTTTTTTCTATTTTAAAATCTAAATTATTATCAATACAAATTTCACCAATTTGTTCAATGCTCAAAACATCATTGATAGTTAGCATTTTACCTTTTAAGAAGAAGTATTTAATAAGCTCAGATGAATTTTTATTAATTTTCTTTGCTAATTCACCAAGAGTTAAAGGGTCAGTAAAAACAAAAACACCATTGTGTACTCCAACATTAACAGATCTAAGTTGTTCCTTAATATCTACTTGTCTTCTATTATCTTTAGCCTTAGTATTGTTAGTTTGTTTTTTTGGCTTCATACAAACACCTCTTCATTAAATTTTTGCTAATTTATCATAAACATCCTTTGAAATATTTATTTTTAATTTTTTTTCTAATATTTTATCATTAATTACTTTATTAAGTATTTCTTTATCTTTTAGTATATAAAATCCTCTACCAGGAATTTGATAATTTGAATCTAATTCTAAATTATTGTTAACAATAACAAAACGAACTAGATATTCTTTGTGTAACTTTTTCCTAGAAACTATACATGTACGAAAATTAATGTTTTTCTTCATCTTTAGAATTAATTGCATTTGCAATTTCATCTGCAAAAGCATCTGATAAATCTACATTCTCGTAATCTTCTAATTTTGTAAAATTTTCTTCATTCTTATTAGATTCAATATTTTTATTGTTCATTTCTTTATTTACTAATTCAATGTCAATATTATATAATTCTTTAATCTGATCTTCAGATAAGTTTTCAATATCATCTAATAAGTCATCATTCGATTTTAAAACCTTTGCTGATTGACTCCTATTTACTTTAAAATTATTGTTATTAACTGAACCTAGTTTATTTGCTCATTTATTAGTAGCATAATTGGTAGCATGAGTATTTGAATATAATAGTCTTGATGAACTTGATACTTTTATATAATCTAAATTGATTTTATTAGCTTGTGTAATAGTATTAATATCAATACTACAATTTAGCATCATAGCAATTAATTTAATATTGAATCCTTTTTTACCAATAATAATAGGCGAAACTGCATCTTCTACTATTAATGTAATATGAGGTTTGTTTTCTAAATTCTTATCATTTTCAGATTCATTGTTATTTTCATTTACTTTTTGCGTAGGTTGAATAATCTTGTAACCTACTAAATTATTTTGTCCACAAACATTTAATAAAAATTCTTCAAAATTGTTGCTATATTTAATAACCTCAATTTTTTCATTGTTAATTAATGAACTTAAATTCTTAATTCTTGTTCCCTTTGGTCCAACAACAATTGCAGCAGGATCATATGTTAATGTATCAGTTGAGTTTGAAACAGCAATTTTAGTTTTAAATCCTGCTATTCTTTTAATTACATTTACCTTTATTTCACCGCTATGAATTTCAGGAATTTCTACATCTAATAATTTTTTTACAAAATCAACATCAGCACGGGAAAGAATAATAGGTCAACCTTTTGAGTGTTCTTTTACATCCTTAATAAGAAATTGATATTTATGTCCAGGCTTTAATTCTTCACCAGGAATTGATTCTTTTTTTGAAAGGAAACCAAAATTATTATTTTCAAGATTAATAATATAAGCTCCATTACGTTCATTCTTTTCAACTTCAGCATAAATAATTTCACCAATTCGAGGTGCTCAAATATCATAAACTTTTACATTATTAATTTCATTTAATTTTTGTTTAAATATTTGTAGAATTTGACTAATTTGTTGCTTAGGTAAATTCTTTTCATCAAGAATATCAAAGTCTATTCAACAAACATCACCTATTTTGAAATCTCCATATTTTTTTGATTCATTCAAGGGAATTTCATTAAAGTCATCATAATCACCATCCGCAAGATTATCAACTACTATATATTTAGCATGACAAGAAACATTGCCATTGTCTAAATCAACATTTGTTTCAAATACTCTATCAGGTAAAAATTTTAATAAAACTCGATCTACTGTTTCAGCAAAAATTTCTGCTACTTTTTTTTGCGATACCTCATAACTACTAGCAACTTGTGCAATAAGTTCCAATAAGGCCTTCTTACTTACATTTTTCATAAAACCATCCTCTATAAAAATAAAATTATTTCAGACCTTCGTAAGAAGACTCTGAAATAATCTTTCATTCTAATAATACAATAAAATTAACAATTTTATTAAATTTTTAATAGTTCAATATTCTTGAAATCATGATCAAAAACATCATTCAATTCAGCAACTTCAGCATCAGATAATTCTTTAAAAACAAATATTAAACTAAAGTCATCAAAAATTGAAACCAATAAGTTAATTAATTGTATATTCAATCATCTAGGTCCTGTACCACCTTGTTGTTCAAATGAATTAACAAAGTAAACTTTAAGTTCTTTTTTAGATTTAATTGCTTTATCTAAAGTTTTTCTTTTTGCTTTAATCAATCATCTTAATTTTAAAATGAAGGCAATTTTGTTTTCAACATAAGCTACTAATGATAATGATTTATTTTTCTTTCTAATTTTGAAGAAACAAATCATTCAGAAAATTCCAATAACTAAAGTAATAATACCAATTATTAGCATTGTGATTGGACCACCAGCTTTAAAAGCATTAGAGAATGTTTGAATAAAAGAACCTGCTGCACCAGCTTTCTTATTTAAAAAAGCTAATAATGATTGAATCAATGGTGTGCCAACACTAAATAAAATTAAAATAATACCAATGATAAAAAACAAAACACACATTAAATCAAATAAAGTTAGTCATATACTTCTTCCATTTGAGATAGAAGTATCATGTTTATAATTAGATGATTTAAATAAGAACTTAATAATTCAACTCAAGACTCTAGATTTTTTAGACAAGTTAGAATCAATATACTCATTTAACAAAGTATAGTATCTATCACTTGAATAAAAATTTCCTATACAATTTTCTTTATTAATGTCTTTTGCTTTAATAGTTGCTCTAATTTTTTTACTTTTTACTATATAACTCATACAAGTAATAGTTATATACAAAAAATATTTTTTTATCAATTTTTAAATTTTAATAATTAACTAACTAGTTTAGTCCAGAAGGGAATAAACAAGTTTTAAAACCACTACCATATAGTTTTTTTAGATTATCTTTATATGAAAATTTTTGGTTTGGAAAACCACCTTTTATTAAATCGTATCCTTCTAAATTATAATTACCAAATTTTCCTTTATAGTTAAAACCTTCACAAAATAATGAAACAGCTAAACCTACTTTAGCATTGCTATCACCACCAAAATATATTCCTTGTGTATATCCGTCTTTATCAATTAACATAGAGCCTGAAGATCCTTCACCAAGCTCACCATAATCAACACAATACATTAATCCTCACTGAGTATAACGAGTCTTTAAAGAATATGCCTCTTGATAATCATATCCTAAATAAGATAACCCAATTGCTGCATCAATAATTCCTGGAGTAGTACTAAAATTAGTATAATAAGGATTTTTAGTAATATTGGATAATTGGTCTGCTTTGTTCATTGGTTGGTTATTTTTATCACATGGTCTAGAAGTGGACAATCGTCTTTTTCTATAATATGAACCTTGTTCTGTTGTTGGATATCCTAGAATTGAATAATAATTTGGTTTAATGCTATTTTCTGAGTTTAATAACGATTTTTGATGATATTTAAAATGTCTTTCTGGATGATTAGCATAATCATGGGTAATTAATTTTGCTTCATCTGGAGAGTTAAATGTAACTTCCATTACTGCAAAATCAATATATTCCTCAACATTTTTTCATCTTTCATTTTTAGTAAAATCTTGGGGTGATGTAGTTAAAAAATCATTACCAATAAAAATAGTTTTTAATTTACTAGCAGGTATTTGCGCTCTAGAAAAATTATTAGTATTATCAATAATATTTCCAAAATTTTCACCTATTTTAGGTTCTTTAACAGTTTCTATTCATAATTCATCAGTATTATAATAAGGTTCATTTTCAATTTCATAACGCTCAGGAGAGATCTTATCATTTGGTATTTTTAAATTCTGAATTACATGAGCATTAGTAGCTATATAAAAAGTAGTTGGATATGTAGAACTATCATCTGGAATTTGATAGTCTAATATTCATCCAGTACCAAAGGCAAATCCTAAATTATATGATTCAAATCCTAATGAAAAAGTATTTAATAATTGATTTAACTCATTGTTGTTAAATACTATTTCTTTTATATTATCATAGTTAGTGTTAACATCTGAGCTTGGAGATGTTTTAAATGGTCCTGTATATAGATTAATATCTTCCCCATTCTTACCTGGAGTAGATAGAGCATAATTACTTCCATTAGTAATAGGTTCAATATAATTTTTAAAATAAGTTTTATTAGGATTTTTATTATTGTTGTTCTCACTTACTAATATATATGGAAGTTCAAAATTACCAACATAATCATTATAATATTTAAATTCTGAGTCAGTTTTGAGTTTAACAACTATATTAAAGGATATCTTATTTGAGTTGTTTAGATTCTTTTCTAAGACATTAATAGAATAATCAAATTTACTTGTGTCTAAATTCATATGCTGTATTTTTGTAAATAAATTACTTATATTAATATTTCTTAATTCATCTATGGTTATTCTATTTTTAATTAAACTTGGTTTTTGATTCTTTAATCTATTCAATTCTTCTTCGATTATTTTACTAGAAGGGTTTTTAGAAATATTTGGACTTGATGTAGATCCATTTTGGTCAGGGGTTTGATTATTTTCATTATTAGGAGGGGTATTATCATTACTTTCATTATTAGGAGGTATTATCTGACCACTTTGAACATTATTAGGCTTATTTATTGATGAACAACCAACAACACCTAAACTTATCAATGATAATGATAGTACACCTGTAGCTAGCGATAAGATAAAATTTTTCTTTTTCATTTTATTATCTACCTTCTATAACCTAAACCATTTGGAAATAAAGCTGTTTTAAAATTTGGATCTTTTCCATATATTTTAACTAGTCCATCATAATAAGAATTCTTTTGTAATGGATATCCACCTCTAATAAGGTCATATTGTGGTAAATTTCAATCGCCATAATATCCTTTATAATTATATCCTTCACAATAGAATGCTTGACTTTGCCCAGTTGCTGCATTATTGTCTGAACCAAAATGTACACCAATCGCATATCCATCTTCATCCACTGTTAAGCCACCAGAAGATCCTGGAGCAAGATTACCATTATTAATAGCATATATTAATCCATGAGTAGCATATTTAGTTTTTACCACATAGTTGCTTTGATTACTTTTATTGTTATCATATGTTTCATATTCATATCCAAATCAAGGCATTGCAATAAAACCATCAAATTTACCACCTGGTTTATTTGTTCATGTATTGTAATTTTTAGATTCACTTAAGCCTTGATTTTTATCACTTGTTCCTTTATCATACAAAACCTGGTTTGTATTTGTTGCAATATTTCTTATTGCTGGTGTTTCAAGACCAATTTGTGGAAAACCAAAATCATATACTTTATCTGTTTGATGATTTGGATGACTTACTAAATCTGTTTCACGATATTTAAACTGTTGATCTTTTGGTCAATTAGCATAGTTATTAGTTACTCTTTGAGCCTGTTCAGAGCTCTCAAAAGTCAACTCAAAAACCCCAAAATCAGCATATTCTTCTCGGTCAGAAAAACTATTAGTTGAATATTGACTTGGTGATGTTTTTAAAAAATCGTTTCCTAAAAATATAGTTTTTGCTGGTGGTTTATTAATGTAATATCCTTTATTATATTCACCAACATAATCAGTGCTTTTCGAGTTATCAAACATATTTATTGTAGTTACATCTCAAATATCATTTGATTGACCTAAGGGAGAATTATCAATTTTTTTTCCTAATTGAACATTATCAACATTAATCTTGTATAAAGAAATAGCTCTAGTGTTAAGCCCTCGATATTTCCCCATAGTTTTAGTTATATCATTATATTTATTAGGATCTCACGAACCAAATTTTTCTGGATAATTTGTATCATTTGCTACTCTTAAATCATCTAGTACATGGGCATTAGTACCAAAATAAAATGTTCTTGGATAACTTCCATCACTAGTTAATTTATAATCTAATATTCAACATGTACCTATAAAATCAGTGGTATTATCAAAAGTAACACTAAATACTCTTTTAGCTAACTCTAAATGTTTTTGAGTTGGAATTACACCTTCTTTAGCAAATTGTTTTTCTCCTGTTGGTGTATTTTCATCACCAGGATAATTATGTGTTGGTTCACCCTCAGCTTTTAAAGTTACTAAATTATTATCATAATTAGGAAAATTAAAATGATATTCTTTAAGATGAGAAATCGGATATTGATTTACTTGTTCTGGAGTTGTATCAGATTTAATGCTTCATCCAGGTGGAATATTTGTAGAAGAACCACCACTATTGTCAGGTTTGTTGGAACTAGAATCTATGCTATTTTGACTACAACTTAAAGTAAATGAACAAATAGAAATAGAAGTTATTGATAATGGTAAGACTAAGCAAATTCTTAGAAGTTTTTTATAATTAATTTTTTTCATCGTATTTTAAAAAAATAGCAATTAATAAAAATTAATTAAACTCAACTGTTGTAATTGTTCTTACTAAATTCTTCTTTTGGCTGTTACATAATAATCTCATATTTTCTATATGTAAACAAAAATTCACTTACTGATTGTTAATCTTCATATTTATTAAATAGCATAGTGCAACTTTAATTTATATAGAAAACATCGCTTATTAAATTCAATCACAAAATTACTTCTTTTTATTTAATTTTGTTTCTAATAATACCTATAATTTGATCATTTTAAATAAGAAGTTAAAATTTTGTAAATTCATTTGATATTACTTAAGAAACTGAATATTCTAATTAACATTTGAAGAAGCTATTACCTATATTGATAAAAATTAATTTATAATAAAAGCACAATTAATTAAGATCATTAATTGGAGTATTTCATGACATTTAAAGAATTAAAGTTACCACTATGGGTTATTAACACAATTGATGAAATTGGGTTTAAAAAATTAACAAATGTGCAAGAAAAAACCATTCCTTTACAACTAAAAAATAAGAATATTATTGGAGTTTCATCGACAGGTTCAGGCAAGACATTATCATTTTTAATTCCAATTCTAAATAAAATAAAATTAGACGGAGCATTACAAGCATTGATTATTGTTCCCACTCGTGAGCTAGCTAAACAAATTAATAGTTGTTTTATACCTTTTAAAAAACAACAAAATAAATTAAAAGTTCAACTTTTAATTGGTGGAAGTGATTATCAAAAACAAATTAGTAATATAAGACGAGTGAAGCCACAAGTATTAATTGCTACTGTTAGTAGATTAAAAGATGCCATTCTTAACAAAGAGATTAATATTAATAGTGTGAATCAAATAGTATTAGATGAAGCTGATATGCTAATGGATTTAGGATTTTTTAAACATATTGATTTAATATTTAGAAATTTTATAGATGTTGATTCAATTCAAAAATCAGCTTGAAGCGCTACATTACATGAAATGCTAGCTAATCAACTTTCAAAATATTATAAGAATACAAACATTATTAAAATAGGCACATCAATTTATGAAAATAGTAAAATAGTTCATAATGTAATTCATAATTATGATAAACAACATTCATTAGCAATTTTATTAAAAAAATTTAATCCATATTTTTGTTTGATTTTTGCAAATAAAAAAAATGAAGTTCAATCTATTTTTAATTTTTTGAAAAAAAACAATTTTAATGTTGGCTTGTTGCATGCTGATTTATCACCAAGGGAACGAAAAAACACATTTCAAAATGCAATGAAATTGAAATATCAATTCTTAGTTGCTAGTGATTTAGCAAGTCGAGGACTAGATATTGACGGTGTGAGTCATGTTATTTCTTGAAATATGCCAGATGATAATGAATGATATATCCACCGATCAGGTAGAACAGGCCGCGGAAAATACAATGGGGAATCATGAATTTTATCTAGTAATGAAAATGATGATATAAAATTATCTTTTTTTGAATCAAAAGGGATATCTTTTAATCATTTTTTTGTTAAAAATAATTCCTTAGAGAAAAAGAAATATTTTTACTCAAAGAAAAAGAATGAGATAGATTTTGAAAGTAAAAATCAAATTGCAAAAATAATTAACAAAAAGCAAAAAATAAAACCATGTTACAAAAAGAAACAAAAAGCAGCAATTAAAAAAATAAAACAAAAGTCAAAACGAAAATATTTGGATAAAAAAATTAAACAGGAATTGATTAAAGGTTATAAACAAAAAAATAGTAAAAAATAGGATAAATATTTTATAATTTTTATTAATCT
>JAZOSV010000088.1:0-14170 GCA_045657345.1 Mycoplasma sp.
TAAGAAATGGCGTCATTTCTCTTTGAAAAGACGTCTCTTTATGAAGAAATGGCGCCATTTCAACTGCTTTCACCCGCAGCGGAGAGTTTTTTCACCTATTTTTATAATGCTTTGTGTAGTCTAAACCCATTTTTTGGATGCCCTTACGAGCTCGAAGACAAAAGGTGCGCACCTTTTACCTTAGAGGTGCGCACCTCAAGAGCAAATGGTGCGCACTTCTTACTTTTGAGCTCGTAGAGGGGGATGCTTGATGCGTGTTGGTGATGAAGTACGAGGGTTGTGATACATTAGTTATAAAATTATGATATAATATTTACAGTTTTAACAAGAAAGGTATGATGTGCCTACAATTTCTGAAAGTTTGAAAGGCGGTATAAAGATTGCTGTCAATTACAGCGATCATAATCCACCACATTTTCATGTGGTCAAGGGTAGAAAGACTATTGCCCTTGTATCGATACGTGATGCTGTGGTTATTGAAGGCGTTTTGCCGCGCGTTTTGATGCATCGAGTTCTTGGATGGTGCGTATCCCATACTAAAGAATTTGGTATCTTAGAGTTTATTTAAAAGTTTTTAGAGATTTTACTATATATATGTGAAGTTATGTCACTATTTTGGGTCAAAATGATTTAGTTACCAGGATAAATCGTCACTATCTTATCAAAACTGTTAGCGAACTTTATTTTTTAGGAAATTAATTTTTATTTTATAGGCGAAAAAGGCGGTTTGGAGGCCTAAAATTATACGCTAATTATACACCAATTGTTACTTGTAATATATTATGAATAGATATTTTTTATCTATTGTATTTATATGTTAACAAGTCTATCTTTTTCCTAAAAAAATCATTTTTCTTTTCCGATTTTTGCCTGCTAACAGTATCCTATCTTTAGTGGGGAAATAATTGCGTACAAATTTCTTGCATCGCGTTATAATACGTAATAGATTAAACCCTAAAAAATAGTAAAGGAAAACAAAAATGAGTAGAAGAGAAAACGGATTTGGAACCTTAATTTCTAAAGGTGAAGGTAAGCCATATTTAGCCAAATGGACATATCGGGGAAAACCATATTATAAATCAACAGGTGAGACTGATAAGAAAAAAGCTTTAAAAGTTTTAGAAAAATTAACTAGGCCATTTAGAGAAGATAATAAAATTGAAGTTTTAAAAAATATAGAAGCTAAAGTTAAAGGTGCTGAAGATGAAATTGCTTATAATAATCTCAAATTACCTGGCATAAAGTTATGTGATTTAGAAGATGTTTATAGAAATTCTTTAATGATTAAAGATATTACAAATAAAAGTTTAGATTTATATTGCGGCTATATCAATAATTTTATTAAGTGGTTAACAGATAATAATCATTCTAAAGTTATTGAGATGAAAGATGTTAATCAGAAAATTGCTGAAGAGTATTTTGTTTATTTAGCTAATAATCGTAGTATAGTTGTTTTTAATTCTACGTTATTTTTATTTAAGAAGTTATGGAATAGTTTTAAAGAAGAAGGTAGATATATTAATAATCCATTTGATAATATAACTAGAAGAAAAAATGAAGGTTCTAAAAGAAGAGAATTAACGGTAGAAGAATTATATAAGATATTCGAATTTATAAAAGATAAGGAAGATATACTTTGTTTATTTTCTTTAGGCTTGTATACCGGTTTAAGAGTTGGCGACTGCGCTTGTTTAAAATGGAATAATGTAGACTTATTTAGAAGAATAATTTCTGTTGTTCCTCAAAAAACTAAAAAACATATAGGTCAAATTGATATTCCTATTCATAATTCTTTATTTAATATATTAAGTGTATTATGGCAGAATAAAGGAAATAATGAATATGTGCTTCCTGATATTGCTAAATTATATAGTAAAGGTATTTTAAAAGGTAGAATTACTAGAATATTTAAAAGATGTGGTATTAAGACTAGTGAAATTGAAAATGGTAAAGTTAAGATATTATGTAATTTCCATAGTTTGAGACATACGTTTGTCTCGATGAATATTAATAGCGGAATGAACCCTATGTTGGTTCAGAATATAGTAGGACATTCTAGCGTAGATATGACCAAGCATTATTATCATTCTAATGAAAATATTATTAGAACAGGTATTAACAATATGCCTGATATGATAGGTTGTTCAGATTACGTAGATATGACGCTTAAAGATTCTGATGTTGAATCATTAAAAGAATTGTTCGATAAAGAAAAAGATTCTAGTTTAAGTGGTACCTTGAAACGGCTTATTGATTATTATAAAACTTATAGCAAAATTATCGATGTAGCAAGCTGATATAATTTGATTATACCATAAAAAAGGCTCCCTTTAATTAGGGAGCTTTTTTATTATTTTGAACTAAGGCTTTTTACTTTATTTAAAAGCTGTGTGGATGTTACAGCTTTAAGCTTACCAGATTTTTTCAAGTACTGAAAATATGCAAAATCTTTATTATCGTTTACAAAGCTCCAATCAAGAAATTCAGCCAGTTCTTTTTCTGATATGGTCTGTCCATCTATTACTATAGGCTTAGACCAAAGTTTTTCGCCTACCTGTCTATCATTTGGTTTTTTTGTTTTCTTAACCATTTTTTTTACCTCCTTGTTTTAGGGTAAAAAGAGTATATCATATATGGCATAAAAAAACCATCGCTTGATGTTACCTCCGAGATATTTCAAGCGATGATAAAAGAAAACAAAAAAGGACTACAATAATATTATACTGATATTTTTTCTTTCGTGATAAAAAAGTGTTTAGAATTTTTAAAGCTCTCTAAAATTTTTCGCGGTATTACCAGATTAACAGGTTTCTCATATAACTATCCGCTATACGTTAGCCAAAAGCCAGCGCCTGTATATCGTTTTCTATTCTTCTACATATATTCGCTATCATCTCTTAACTATGCTGCGTCATTCTTTAAATCTGTTAACGAAATTGTCTATTCAACATATTCTAAAACTTCCTATTTCTTTATCCATAAAACATCACAAGCTGAAATCATATTGCTGCTACTTAAATCGTTAACGTTATTCGTATTAGCAAATACTCCTACGTATGAATAATAATCAGTCGATAGATTTTGACAAAACCAACCATCTTGTATTTGCTAAGCTCTGTTAACAAGCGAAATTTCAAAACCTGGATATTGATAAACTGAATTTAAACAGCCGTATATTTTAGCTTTTTCATCGAAGTGTACGCTTAGGTTATTTTTTGTATTAAGGGAAATATCAATACCGGCAAATTGGTATTTTTTATCTGTCTATCTTGTAAAACCATTCGGAAATTTTTTCCAGAAATAATTATCTAAAAACGTAGCAATGTTTTTTTCAATTAAATCATCTATCATTCTTTTTTCGTTTCTTGTCATTATCATACTCCATTTGATTACCGCAGTAATTTTTGATATATTTTCACTGCACAAATATTACTTACTCCATTTTTAGAAAAAACCTATGAATGATGAAAATTATAATGTTGTTGTTAACAAGGTTGTTAACGCTAATGATGAAGATATTTCTAATAATATAGATGAACCTACAATAATGAATTATATTGGTTATGCTTCCAGTTTAGGTAAAATTGTGGAAGATAAACTTCCTAATCATTATATTGCTGATTTATCTGATGATGATTATAATCTAAAGATTTATTTTGAGGTTTTTGTGACAGCAAGCTAAAATCGGCCACACCCAAATATCGTTAACAAATTGGGCCACATTCAAATATTTTTAAAAAAATGTGGTCAGATAATCTAGTTTTATGTAATGTGATAGAATCATATATTCTAAAACGTCGTAGAATAGTCCTAAATCGCGTTTTAGAGAGTTTTAAACTGTCAGGCATATAAACTATTGGTTTTAATGTGAAATTCTCTAAAACACAAATTTGAGCTATTCTGGTTAAAATGTAGTTTTTAATAAAAAATCCATTAAAAAATTAAAATAATGTGTGATTTGCGAAGTTTACGTAGCAAATCATCACGTTTTTCTGAGTTTACGAAGAAAAACCCTATATAATATAGTTTAAAACGTCGTAGAATAAGCCTAGAATCATTTTTAGAGAGTTTTAAACTGTCAGACATATAAACTATCAGATTTAGTCTAAAATTCTCTAAAACGCAAATTTAAGCTATTGTGGTTAAAATATAAGTTTTTAATAAAAAACACAATCTAAAAAATAAAACCTGTACGTACATTTATCTTTTTTTCTTTATATGTTTCTTTTTTTTATTTTTATATTATATATTAATATTATTATATTATATTATTATATTATATTATTATATTATTATATATTATATTATATAATAGTGCACCTACGTTTATGATTTAGTGTACCTACATTTATAGTGTAGTGTACCTACATTTATGACATAGTGCATGTACATTTATAGCGTAGTGTGTCTACGTTTATAAAAAAATTTTTTTATAAAATTACATTTTTTAAGGTATAATATTATTGTAATTTAAATATTTTTTTATTTAAAAAAGTAAATAAATTATGTTGATACATTGGTGGTTCTTTGTATTAACTGTATTTCTTTCTGTCTGAGAGCTAGTTAGGAAAAATTCCGACCTGAAAGCAAATGCTCCTGTTTTAAAAACCAAAAACATTGGAAAGAAAGTAAATAACAACATAAACCAAAATAACAGAAAGACAGAAAGACAGAAAGACAGAAAAATGAAAAATAAAAAAGATATAGAATTTTATAAACTTCGATTTAAGGAAGTTATCACATTTATCACATTAAAAAATATTGTTAATTTTATCGAAAAAGATAATATTAAATCATTAAGTGATTATAAAAACGCTAATAATTCACGAAAAGCATATTATCTTCATATAGACAATAAAAACATAGAAAAATTAGCAAGAGTTGGTAATAATTATCATTTTAGTGAATTTCTATCAGAATTTTCTGATTTATTCATATATCACAAACATTTTCATAAAAAATATTCATCAGGTAAGAAATTTACAAGAAATTCCTGGTTCGAATTACTTGATGATAATTTAATTAAATTAGCTTTTGACAATAGAAAAGATATTAATATTGAAAATAAAGATTTATTGTCATTAGATGAATCATGTAAATTTATCGAAAAGTATTTTAAAAAAGATATAGCTAATGACGATATACCAGAATATGACAATTTTAACGATGAAATAAAGGAAATATTTATGACAAATAAAGAATTCGCCAATTACGGTAAACCTAAAAAAATTAAGCAAGCTAAAAAAGGTTTAAAAAATAAACCAGTTCAGCACACAATAATAAAGGATGAAGCATATAAAAAATTATGGAAAGAAATGAA
The DNA here is from genome assembly GCA_045657345.1 of Mycoplasma sp. Classification (GTDB taxonomy): domain Bacteria; phylum Bacillota_I; class Bacilli_A; order Mycoplasmatales; family Mycoplasmoidaceae; genus Mycoplasma_L. Next base: position 5,321 of record JAZOSV010000088.1, read on the forward strand.
AGAAATGGAGTGGGAAATGGCTATACTTCGGGATGAAATTAAATAATTGAAGTACTTCGGAGTAAATAAAAAATAAAGGAACTACATTATGAAAAAAATATTATATTCAACATTAATAGCTGTAGCTATGTCTATAGGCTATATTGCAATAACAAGAACATAGACTGAAATTTAGTTTAAACCGGATTCAGAATTTCAACAGGCATATCAAAAACAACTTGCGAGCATTAAACAAAAAGAAAATGGACTAATTCAAATTTATGACTTCATTATTTCTAATAAAACTGAACGCATAAGCAAACACTAAAAAATTTTTATGACCTGCTAAAACTAGACGGAAAATGTCTCAAGCAAGAAAACTTTATTTGGAAAAATTGAGATATAATAATAATCGTAAAGGATTAGCATTTGTATCGGCTATTGAATATGATGGAGAAATATATAATGTATCTTTAAATTCAACAAGAGGCATAAGTTTTGAATGTGATTTTTATGAAGATTCCGAAGAGGACTAATATAAAATATTAAACTATACAAAGAAAGCTCCCAGAAGTCATCTGGGAGCTTTTGGTTATATTCTATAACCTATGTTGTTATTCAGGCTGTGGTGGATTTATTTCAGTAGAAGATGTTTGTTCTGCTTCAGCAAGCAATTGGTCGCTTAATGACTGTTCAGGAACAGGTTCAGCATCTACCTTCTGTTTTCTTAGTTATTTTCATAGCAATTTCCTTATGTTTTTGTAGTTTATTCATTAAAATAAATCGGAATAGAACCTAAAGTTACTGCGTGCTTTTTTCTGAACTCATATAATTCTTCTGCACGCCTATAATGATGCTGTAGATGTAGCATCTTTTTATGAAATGATGATTTAACGCCTTCTTTTGCAACAAGAGATAATAGCTCAATATCATTCTTATTCATATACGACACAGATAGGATATTAAAAGACGCAAGAAATTCTATTTTATAGCCTGTCTTTTTAAAAGAGGCTGCAAAAATTTGCCACTCTATACCATTTGTAAAAATAATCCAATTTACTTTATTAATGAAAGAATACTCGATTTCTTGACTTGATGGCCTGTAAGATGTCCAAATATTATTCAGATTAACATCGATAGGCAAGCATTTTATCATATATATAAATTTTTTGTTTATTTTAACAGCAATGTCAAAAAATTGAATACTATTGCCAGAAATAATTTCTTTTGGCTCATATCCGAATATTTCCGATAACATATCCTTAACCTTAGGTAATACTCCATCTTTACTAAAACTATAGGTTCTAGTAACTGATAAAAGGCGTTGATATTTTGCTAAATTCTTCTTAAGCCTGTTTTTTATAATTCTATTTCGAATAAAAGACAAGAAAAACATAAGAAACTCCTTAAGATTTTGAAATGTAATTTTAGTATACTCATTTTACAAAAAGAAGTCAACCACTTACGCAGTTGACTTCAGGCACGATTAATAAACTAGTTTAATCAAGAAAGCTCCAATATTTTGTCAACTCATCATTTTTGAAATGTTCAATACATTTGTCATAGCAATCGTGATAAAGATTTGCATATAATTCTGATAATTCAAGTTTTCCTTCGTGATAAAAATCCCAACATTTAATATTAAGACAAAATGATAATTCAGCCATCGCTTCCCAATTATCTTTCCATTCATTAAATGCTCGATTATACGTATCTTTAATTGCTTTAATACCAAACGCATCAGCGATTTTAAAATCTTGAAACCACGTGTATTTCATTTTGTAATTTTCTGGTATCATTGCTTATCTCCTTTCATTAAACGAATTCTTTCAGGAATAACTTTTTCAATATTGCATCTATCACAACATATATCACCATCAACTTTTCCCAATGGATAAGCGTTATTTGGATAACCTAAAACTTCATTACCACAAATACAACAATGTTTAGGTTTTTTGTTTTCAGCTAATGTTTCTATAGCATCAGCAATTCTAGGAAGTTGTCGGCATATAGTTTCCATCATTTTCATTTCTATGACTGTCATTTGTTTTCTCCTTTATTTTACTTTGCTACATTCAATCCAATATTTTTCAATAATATTTGATTCTTTATTAAATGCTTTATCTATTTTATCTTGAAGTTGTGTTAATTTTCGTTGAGCTTTACAACCTTCTTTATAAAGTCCAACAACTTCAACTGTTGTATATAATTCAGCATTTGTCACCGAATGTAAGATTATTGTGTAGTACATATTATTCATTAGTTTTCTCCTTTGTTTTAAAAACTTAGACCTATCTAAGTTTGTGGTTATATTATATCAAGTGTCAAGAGAAAAGTACGCTGGAAAGTGACGAGATAAGTTGTCGTTTTGATTAAATAATCAACAATTTGATGACATATAAAAATATTTTTATAATAGATACGTGAAAACAATTAAAAACAAAAACTAAACGAAATGTAAAAAGAAAATCGGGAAAATTAATTCCCGATTTTTTATTAACCGTATAGGTTTCTTGATTAGGCGAGACGAACTATCTTTTCAGCCTGGAAGAGTTTAGCACCCATAAGAACATCAGCACCGAGACGAGCAACACCTTTAGCGAGGTCCTCATATACACGGAAACCAAGAGCAAAGCCATCTTCAGTTGTAGCAGTAAATGTATTTACATATCCGTCAACTGCAGGCTTGTTTATTCGTGACGCAATACCAACACACTGATAAGGGATAATCGCACCTTTAACTCCAGCAGGGAGATAGGAAGAAGCGAGAACAGCGCGGAAGCCGTAGAGACCTTCAACAACACCGTATTTAACAGCCTAGTCATTTGAATAAACAACAGCGTCGAGGAATGAAAGAACTTTAGCATACATTTCAGGGTTGAGAACAACAACTGCTTCATAAGGGTTAACACCGTTATCAGAAGCAATCTTGAAGAGATTAGCAAAAGCTGTTTTATCTGTACCGGTAAATGTTTCTGATGTTGGGCAGTTGGTTTCATTAATCATGCCGTAAACATACTTGTTAGCAGCGTGAGCGAGAACATCAACAATAGCTCTTGTTCCATCACGGAGGAAGTTAATGTCGGTTGCGCCAGCAGCAACATCATCGAGACCAATTGATTTGATTAAGTGTTTTTCGAGATTAAGAACTTCACCCTGAATTTCGTTTTCGCCTGAACCCCAGTTATTGGAATTGGTATCGAAATCAGCAGCATCTGTTAAAGCGTAAACAGGAACAGCAATTGCGCTACCTTTCTTATCTTCTAACTCTTTGAAGTTGTGAGCGAAGTATTTAAGTGAAGCCATGTGAGGCTGAAGACCCATAATAGCGGTTTCAGCAGCGACTTTAATTTGTAATTCATTAAATGCCATAATTTTTTTTTCCTTTATATTTTGATTATTAAATTTGATAATTTTTATTTTTCATAGCCCAATCTAAAAACTCTTTTCCTTTAAGTTTTTTCCATTCGGGCTCAACGTCTTTAATTATTGGAGTAGAATTAAGAGATTCAATTTTTATAACCTCTTCCTTCTCTTCCACTTTTTCTGTTTCTTCAACAGGTTTTTCTTCAGTTGTTTCAGTTTTTTCTTCAACAACTTCGGTTTTTTCTTCAGAAATTTTTTCAGTTGTCTCTTCATTAGCTACAACTTCTTTCATTTCATCGGAACATTTATTTTCAATAATTTCTTCTGTTATTTCCTCTTTAATTTCTTCTGTTTTTTCAGCAGCTTCTTTTTCAGAAATAACATCAAGAATTAATTTTTTAAGTTCATTTATATCCATAGATAAAATATCCTTTTCATCTGTTAAAATTTCATTTGATTCAGAATTTAAAATTGGGTTTATACAACCCTTAAATGCTGGTATATTTGTAAATGACGCACTATGTAAATCAACAGGCTCGCCATTTTCATTCAACATAAATGTTGGACTGAGATAACGGTATTCTCTGTTCTCAACTAATTCTTTACCTCTTTTCGTTAGACGTAAAGTTGCGAATAAACCTTTAAGTGGTTGAACAAAAAATTTACTAAACCAACCAACAGCGGAACTATCTCTGTTATTTCCAACGCGTGTACTAGCGTGGTCAATATCAGCTAAAATTTCATCACCTTGATTTAATTTTGCAGCTAATGCTGATAATGATTCTTCGGTTAAATTTTCAGGTATAGGGTTACCATCTCTATCACTACCTTGAAATGAACCTATAGGAGATAGCTATACGCTTAATTCACCGAAATTTTTTGTTTCTAAATTTTCCATATACTAATATGTATACTTTTATTAATTAAATACTAAAATACTTGTAGGGCAAGAATTATAAATGTCCGGTCTTGCTCTTTTTCTATCATCTCTTCTTGGATTCGGTTCTTTAATAGGAATTTCATCTGTCTAAATATTAAGTAAAGCGCATCGACAATTGAAATGAAGAAAACCATCTTTTGTAGCTGTTTCAAGTGAAGGGTAATTTCTATTATTACCACTTAATGAAACAATTTTTTCATCCCACTTTTTACATTTAGGACAAGTTGTTGCATCTCCTACAGTTACAATACGTACTAAATCTGATTTGTTTTCTTTAGCAATATTAGCGGTATCTTTAACTATCTATTCTTCTGAAATTCGTCTTCCTGATTCAACTTGTAATTCAAATTCAGGATGTTTATCATAAATTTTTTTTGCAAATGTAATCTATGCTGGAGTTAAATCTTTATATGAAGTTTGTTTTTGTATATTAATCCCCAACTATGAAGCATATAATATTGCTATCGCAAATATTAAACGTTCATAATTAGACATTTCTTGTTTATCTTTTTCGTCTGCCATATCAAAAATTTCTTTCGTTCATATTAAGCTCCGAACATTTTAGCAATGATAGTTCCAGCACCTGATAAAGAACCTATAACAACTAAACCTATTGTAACAGCTCTGGCAAGTAATTTTAAAAGTTCAGTTTTAAAATCATTCTCTTTATTAGCTGTTGTAGCATTTGTTTGGATTTGAGACTATTCTAATGTATGTAATCGGTTCTCATGGTCAGCCATTTTCTCTAAAACTGACTCCATATTAGCGTTTAATGCGGCTAAACTATTTGATATATCAAATGCTATTTTTGTTAAATCTTCTGATGTCATACTGTTTCTTCACTTTCTGTTTTTTCTGGAGACCAAACATCTTTAACTTCATCTGAAATAAAACTTAATTTTGTGAGTTTCTTTAATTCAGCAACATCTATTGTTAAACCAATTGCTTTACATCTTTCAGCTAAAGCTAAATATTCATCTGCCGTTGTATCGTCCTATTCAATAAATTCGAATCTAATTTTTAAATCATCTGTATTAAAAAATTTCTTAACACATTTTCTAACAATACCATTTGTTATTGCGTTTGAAATTCGCTTACAATCTAAATTAACTAAACTATTAAATGATTCTTGTTGTACTCTTGCTAAATCTGAACCTAAACCTGTACTTCCACCAATTGTCATTAAAGTACCACCTGTAGCAAGTATACTTATTTGTTCCATCTGATGTTGGATAAATGCTGAGAAAATATCTGAACCTCTTGCTTCAGTAAGTAAATGTACATTAGAACCAGCTTGTAAACTTCCACTACCACCTTCAAATATTGCTTGTGCTCTTCTGTTCCATAATTCTAATGCTTCATCTGGAGTACCTTCAGGTGCTGTTAAAATAACTTGAGGTATGCCACATTTTTCAGTGAATCTTGCCCATTGTTCTTCACCAACTAATTGGCGCAAATAAATTAAAATTCCAGGCATATCAATTGGACGTTCGTTAGTTAAATAACAAACTTCATCTTTAGGTAATTCAACAATACCTTCAGGCATAGTTGATGAATTTAACCAAGCAAATGTTTCACAATCTGGATTCCAATAAAGTTTATTGTTATATGCTAAGAAATTCCAATTTTGAAGTTGCTTTAAAATTAGTTTATTATCATCAGTAAAAAATGGTTTAATTGCTGAACGTCCACGAAATGCTGCCATACATAAATGTCGTATAGCATCTGTTAAACCATCTTCATTTCGTGTATCAGATTCTAAAAATATTTTCTTTATAAATTCAGCTTGTTGAGTTGCTTCAGGTGATTCATCAATTGTTGTTATATCCCATTGTCTATTTGCAACTCCAGCTAAACGTTTTTCAATACATACATTAAAAATAGGAGTTAGTTTTTCTATCTCATAATAACAATATTGTAATCTCGCATCATTACCTTGACGCGCGTTATAAAACATTTGCTCGATGTAATTCTATGTCATGCCCCGAAGTGGATTTAACATAGTGTCCCAAGCGTTTACAACTTTTTTTAATGATATATTTTTACTTGCCATTTTTTACCTCGTTAAATTTTTGTCCTGTTAAGATATACATTGATTCTACTGAAAATGTTATTAGCAAATGTTTCATCTGAAGGCATTAATCTTTTATCTCGTTTTTGATGAACAGAATTTGCTAGAAAATACAGAAATGTAATGCCATTACCATTTTTCTATGCTAAAAATTTCTTACCATTCTTTTTAGTAACAACAAACAAATCACTAAATTCTGTTGCTCTTTTTCCGTATGCTGAACGATGAAGTGGTATTGTTAAATGCTTGCTATTTTTAGGTGATATATGTAAATCTCGATATGCTCTTGTTATACCAGGAACATCAATAACAATTTCTCCACTAACTTTTTGTCCGTTATTAGTATTTCCGTTAGTAACCTTTTTAGGGTTATAATGATTTGAACTTGGATATATTTTCTAAAAATGTCTTTGTGTGGTAAATTTTAATGCATCAGAAATAAGTTTACCAGACTATTGAATTTTATTAAGTACTTTACTTAATAAACTCTATATAGCCTAATCAATTGGCAAATTATTTCTATCAACAATTTTTATCATATTTTAACACCAAATTTTTCTTGGAAGTTATAACTAAAACCAATATATGGGTCATCGAATCTTAAATATGGCATTGAAATAGCACTATCTTTTATACCATCAGGTTTATTTGGATTTGTTGGGTCAGAAGGGTCAGCTGGGTCACTTGTTCCTATATATGGGTTTTCAAGTAATTTAACAGCTTCATCATAACCAGCTTTTCTATTTTCAGCTAATGAAATATTTTCTGTTGCTGGGAATCTAGTCCATATTTGCCATCTTGCATAGTTTAAAACAGGAATAATATATTCAGGAGCAACATAATGTGGACGTATATCTATTTTATAACCTTTAGCTGACCAAGCACCACGGAACATATCAGCAACAATATCAAGTTGCTTATTGATTATATCTGTAATTTCTACACTACGTTCTTCAAGTTGGTCAACTTCACTTTGCGCTAAAACAAGTTTTAAATCTTCTATTGTTAATTGCTTCCACATATTGATTTATCTCCAATATACTATTATATTAATATGTATACTTTATTATATTATCTCTGAATATAACATTTGTTAAATAATGCCTAACAATAACGCCTGAATCTGTTCTAACAGGTAAATAAGTTGGTTTTCTATTTTTTTTAGTTAGGTATATAGTAAATATAAAATCTCTATAAATTCTTTGGTCGACAACTCCATCAGGAGAATTTTCAGTCATATTACGTTCACCTTCATACCCACCACCATTATATGCAGGTATAAAATTTTCCCAACGTGCAAAAGATTCTGATGCCATATCATCGTTAATTAGCCACTCATATTTATGATAAAATTTTGTATCAGTATCTTGTTTATATATGTACTTATCATTATTTAAAGAAATATCATACGTAAATGTAGTTGAAAATCCAGCGATATAGTGTTGGTTACTACCGAGATTATCAGGTTTTTTATGATACTCATAACCTGTTAACGTTAAATTTACAGTACAAATTCCATCAAAAGTAAGAGTACTCTTGTCATCTACATAATATGGGAATTGTTTTTTCTTGCTTGCTGTAGAAATTAAAACTCCATCAGTATTATAAATCTATAATTTAACAGTAAATTCTTTCCCTGTTAATGCGTCTATACTATTCATCTTTGAATCTCCGATATAGGTGTTGTGCCAATTTCTTGTTTAAGTGAATTATCTTCAACAACTTTCAATACATTATCTTCAATTACTAAGCGTCCACGACTTAATGTAATTTTATAATCATAACTATAGTCTAGTGATATGCCAACAATTGTATTTTCAGCAACTGACAATTGATTTGAACCAGATAATGTTCCAATAGACATATAATTTATCTAACCATCTTTTTTAACAACAATCTCAGGTTTTTCTGATGTTTCACTTGATAATAATGTAGCTAAATCTTCTGTTATTGTATTGCCTGATTCAAAATCAAAAAGTTGTAATTGATTTTCATCATTATAACTAATAGATTTATTATCTACACTTATTTCTGCACTAACAGATGATAATGTTCCAATAGACATATAATTTATCTAACCATCTTGTCTAATAACAATCTCAGGTTTTGCTGATGAGTCATTTGATAATAATGTGGCTAAATCTTCTGCTATTGTATTACCTGATTCGAAATCAAAAAGTTGAATTTCATTTTCATCTGTATAATTAATTGATTTATTATCTACGCTTGTTTCAATACTCAATTTTGCATATTTTAATTCTTGACCGTCTCTAACTAAAACATCATAATTATTAATCGAAGATACGTCAACTGTAATAGCATTATCTTTATCAAAATCAAATATTTGAATTTTATTTTCATCTGTATAATTAATTGATTTATTATCTAAATTTGTTTCAATACTTAATTTTGCATATTTTAATTCTTTACCATCTCTAACTAAAACATCATAATTATTAATAGAAGAGACATCAGCTGTAATAGTATCAGTATT
>JAZOSV010000089.1:0-15329 GCA_045657345.1 Mycoplasma sp.
ATTAAAAGAATTATTTTTTGTTTTAGTTATGAATATAACTTCAAAAGGTTCCATTATTACTCAGAATTAGAACATCTACCTTATGCTCAAAGATTTTTAATACCTAAAATTGCTATAAATTCTAATATAATGAGATATAGAAGTTACCAGTCCTAAAAGATGGTGCATTAAACAAATTAATATTTTTTTATATTTATTTCACTTTATCTAAGTCATTATTAGAAGCTTTTGTCATTTTTGCATAAAAACCATTATATTTGATTAATTGTTTATGATTACCAGATTCTAATAGATTACCATCTTTAATAACTATAATATTATCAGCGTCCCTAATTGTTGATAAACGGTGAGCAATTACAAATGAAGTACGACTTTTCATTAACTTGTTCATTGCAATTTGAATATCTTTTTCTGTTTTAGTGTCGACATAGCTAGTTGCTTCATCTAAAATAATGATTTTTGCCTTAGATAAAAACGCTCGAGAAATGGCAATTAGTTGTTTTTCGCCTTCTGAGATTAATTCCTCTCCATTAACCACTTTAGTTTCATAACCATGAGGTAACTGAGTAATAAATTTATGAGCATTCGCTAATTTTGCAGCTTTAATTACTTCTTTATCAGAGGCACCAGGTCTGGCTAATCGAATATTTTCCATAATTGTATCTGAGAATAAATATGAATCTTGCAATACAATTCCAATTTCTTTTCTAATAGATTTACGAGAATATTGTGAAATATCCTTACCATCTATTAAAATTTGACCTTGGTTAGTATCATAAAATCTAGTCAATAAACTAATAATTGTTGTTTTTCCAGATCCTGTTGGCCCAACAATTGCATTCATACTATTTGGCTTAGCAATAAAAGAGATATTATTTAAAACCATTTTATTAGGTGTATAGCCAAAACTAACATTTTTAAATTCAATTAAAGGTCTTTTGAAAGTAATATCCTTATTTTGGACTGCTTCATTAGGTTGTAAAAGAATTTCATTAACCCTTTTTAAAGCAGCAAAAGCTAATTGGAATTGGTTAAATAAAGTGAAAATTGTAGAAATTTGACTAGTAACATTTCTTAAGAACATTACAAACATTGAAACAACTATTGCTGGAAGTTCTAATTTTGAAATAGCAGTAATGCTTACTATGTTAGGAGCATATATCAATAAAATAACTTGTAAGCATGTAATAATACAAATAGTGAAATTATTAATAAAATTATTATAAGGAAAAATAACACCTGAAATTGCCTGTGCACGTGTACTAACGTTTTTTAAATCATTATTCTTAATTGTAAAAATATCAATAACTTGCTTTTCAAATCTAAATAAAGATGTCATTTTGTGAGCTGATATAAACTCTTCTGTGTCACTATTAATATCTCCTAAGATCTTTTGTTGCTTTAAAAAGTATGGTTGTGATTTACGAATAAAAAATAAGATGAATACAAATAAAATTGGAATCAAGACAATTGAAATTGTAGCTAAAACAGGATTGATTAAGAAAATAGAAATTATTACACCAATAATGGTGAAAAAGGCATTAATAACTTGACCAATCGATTGTGAAAAAGTAACAACAATTGCATCAACATCATTAGTAAAACGACTTAATAAATCTCCAGTACTCATTGTATCTAAATATGAAATTGATAATTTTTGTAATTTATTGGCTAAATCATACCTTACAAAATATCCAATATTCTGTGCTGTCCTAACTAATAAATAACTTTGTAAGTATTGACATAAAAAAGAAGTTAAATACATTGATGCAAAAATAATAATTAAATAAACAAAACGCATCGTTGATCTAGTGCCTGGATCAAAGACTAAGTTACTTAAAATATCTTGCAATCCTAAACCTGATATAAATAACCCAAAAATTTGTGAAAAAGTTATTAAAATAGTTAATAAAAAAGCAACAATCAATAATCATTTATTTTTAGCTGAATACTTATAAATCAATTGAAAAGATTCTTTTGCTAATTTAAAAAAGTTAGTTTTTTCATTTGTTTTTAATTGTTTATTGTTAACTAAATTATTTGTTTCCATAAACTAACCTTCCACACTCATTGCTTGTGAATCATATATTTTTTTATAAATTCCATTAGCATCTTTCATTAATTCATTATGCTTACCATGTTGAACAATCTTACCATCATCTAAAACGATAATTTGGTCACATGATTGGATACTTCTAACTTTTTGACTTACAAAAATAACAGTTGTTCCTTTAAAGTTCTTGTTTAAATTATTGATTATTTTTCTTTCAGTAATTGCATCAAGTGCACTAGTAGAATCATCAAAAATTAGGATCTTTGGTCTCTTAATTAAGGCACGAGCAATAGAAATTCTTTGTTTTTGTCCACCAGATAAATTAGATCCTCGTTGCTCAACTCTTGCATCATATTTATTAGGCTTGCTTTCAATAAATTCAGCTGCTTCTGCTCAACTAGCTGCTTGTTTAATTTCACTCATTGTTGCATTCTGTTTACCAGCTAGAATATTTGACTTCATTGTTCCTTGTAATAATATTTTTTCTTGGATAGAAACTGAAATATTATCTCTTAATGATTCTAGGTCTAAATCCTTAACGTTAACATCAGATACAATCACTTCACCTTTTTGAACATCATAAAGTCTAGTAATTAAATTAACTAGGGTGCTTTTTCCAGAACCAGTTTGACCAATAATACCTAATCATTCACCTTCTTTAATAGAAAGATTAATATTTTTTAAAACATCCTTACCTTCAAAATAAGCAAAAGAAACATTTTTAAAATCAATGTTTCCTTTTTTCATTTTTTTACCTGACTTGTTGTTTTTAATTAATGGTTCAGTTTCAATTGCTTCAAAAATACGATTAGATGAAACTTTACCTCGTGATAATGTAAAAACATACATTCCTACTAAGGTCATTCCGACCATTATCAACATAAAGTATTGAATAAATGACATCACAATTCCTATAAGATCCATAGTTTTTTTAATTTCAGCTAGTGATACAGGTTTACTATTTATTACATATACCCCTGCAAAAGTAATAATAAAAACTGTTGCTAGATTCATTACAAAAAATGATAAAGGCATAATTACACAAAATAAACCCTCTGCTCTAATTGAAATTTTTCTTAAATTATCATTACCACTTTGATATTTTTTTGCTTGTTTCTTTTCTAGATTAAAGGCACGAATGATTTTATTACCAATGATATTTTCACTCATAATAGCATTATTAACATCCATAGCCTGTCTTGTTTTATGAAAAATAGGCATCCCTTTTTTCACTAACAATAAAGCAATAATTAAGAAAATAATAATTAAAGCATATGCTGAAGTCATTGATCAAATTATTGGATTACCATCAAAAGTAGCAATTTGGATAATAGATAAAGTAAAACCTCCAATAACAAAACAAATAGATTTAATTGCAATTGAGAAGGTATTTAATAAAAATGTTTGTACATTTGTAACATCAGATGTCACTCTTGTTAATAAAGAAGAAGGTGTTAAATTATCAATATCTTTGGAACTTAAATATTGAATATGTGAAAATAATTTTAAACGTAAATTGGTTGAAATGTTAATAGATAACTTAACACTAAACAAGGTATAAAGAATAGCAAAAAGTAAGCTAAAAATAGAAAGACCACACATTATTCCAAATAGATATCAAGGAATGCTATTTGGTGATACAGGAATATTTTCTTGAGGAATAGCATTTAAAATTCTAGCAAATACAAATGGATTCATTAAATCACAAATAGATGCAAAGATGGTAAAGATAATTGCACATGCTGCAAAAATTTTATCCTTACCTTCCATTAATTTTAATAATTTAGCAAAATTACTTGTTTTTTTAAGCATATTTTTCATAATAATTTAATTTATTATAATACCTTTTCATTTTTTTGGAAAAAATTTTTAATCTGCTTTTGTAATTTTGAATAATCATCTTCTAAAACATTAAATTTTAATTGTTGATTATGATACTTATTCTTATTTCATGTTAATTGTCTTTTAGCATAATTTCTAATCTTTTTTTGGATTTGTTCAATTGGAATATTTGTTTTGTTAATAATACTACTTAATATTTCTTGATATCCCAATGCTTTGAATGCTTGTAGATTTCCTACATTGTGATCTTGATGATATAAATTTTCTACTTCTTGTTTTCAACCATTATTAATCATATCAATAACTCTTTGATTTATTATTTGATAAAGAGTTTCTCTTGGTAAATAAGTTTCTATAATTAAACAATCATAGATATATTGATTATTTTGGTTAGGAATACTACTTTTTGGTTGTTGAAGCTCATTGATGATTTGGGCTGCTCTTATTATCCTTTGCCTATTATTAAAACCAATCTTGTTTGCCTCAATAGGATCATGCTTTAGGACATAATCATAAATTGCTTCATAAGTTCATGAGTCAAAAAAATTATTCCCTAGACGACTACTAACTTTCTGAAAATCATATCCCTTAATAACAGCATCAATATATAAATTACTCCCACCACAAATAATTATTTTTTTATTTGTAGTTGTAGATATTTTTTCAATCAATTCATAACAACATTTTTGATATATTGCAACATCAAATTCATCATAAATTGAAAAACAATTAATAAGTTTAATTGGTGTATTAATAATATCAATTTGATTTGGTTTGTTAATACCAATATTTAACTCATGATAAACTTGAAAACTATCAGCATTAATAACAATTGCATCAAAGTCTTTTGCTAGTTGTTTAGCTAGTGTTGTTTTTTTTGTAGCTGTTGCTCCTAAAATAACAATTATTTTTTTCATATGTGATTAATGCTCCAAACTAAACCAAAATAAGAAAATAGAAAATGCACTTGAAACATTTAATGAATCAATATTTTTGATTTCAATAAAAAGTTGTTCATTTGATAGTTTAATAGCTTCACTTGGTAATCCCTTAGATTCATTACCAAATAATAAGGCAATATTTTTAAAATGATTTTTAAATTGATGTAATTTATGAGCTTTCTTACTCAAACATGTTGCTATGACCCTTATTTTATGTGATTGCAATAATGAAATTAAATCCAATAAATTATCATAATAATTAATTTGGAGTTTAAATATTGAACCCATATTTCCTCTAATTACCTTTTCATTAAACAAAGAAACACTATCTTTACTAATAAATAAATAAAAGAAGCCAAAAGCTAAAGCAGTTCTTAATATATTAGCCATATTTAAAGGATTCTGAATTTTATCTAAGATTAAATATTTTCCAATATCCTTATTAATTTTAAAATTTTGAACATGGTATTCGATGACTAATATAATATTATTGATTGACTTAACGTTAGTAATTTTTTTAATAATTTCTGGTGAACAAATTATTACTTGTTCTTGATAATCATTTAATCAAGCTTTATTTTGATCATATCAAGCATGTAAAACGAAGATATGTTTAATATTGAAATTATGTGAATTAATAATTTCTTGAATAACTTTAAATGATTCAATCAACATTAAGTTATTATGTTCAGCTAATTTCTTAACTAAAGATTTAATTAAAGGATTTTGTAATGAAGTGATTTTTTGAGCCATATTATTCACTTAGAACTTTAACAAAAACATCTTGCGGGACATTAACTGAACCAATTGCTTTTAGACGTTTTTTTCCTTCTTTTTGCTGTTCTAATAATTTCTTTTTTCTTGTAATATCTCCACCATAACATTTTGCTAAAACATTTTTACGCATTGCCTTAATTGTTTCTCGAGCAATTATTTTACCTCCAATTGCCGCTTGAATTGGAATTTCAAACTGATGCTTAGGAATTAAATCTTTTAGTTTTTCGCAAATCACTTTTGATTTTTTATAAGCAAAATCATAGTGAGTAATAAAACTTAAGGCATCTACTTTTGCACCATTTAATAAAATATCTACTTTTACTAATCGATCTTGTTGATATCCAATTAATTCATAATCCATGGTTGCATATCCTTTAGAAATTGATTTTAGACGATCAAAAAAAGAATACATAATTTCACCTAATGGAATTTGATATATTAATTTTCTTCTAGTTTGATCAATATATTCTAAATTTTGATAAGTACCACGAAAATCTTGACATAATTCCATAACACCACCAAGATATTCTTCAGGTACAATTATGGTTAATCTGCAAATTGGTTCTTGAATTTGCTTAATAATTGTTGGATCTGGTAAATTAGTTGGATTATCAATATTTTCAATTTCTCCATTAGTCTTAATTACTTTATAGTTCACACTAGGTGCTGTTGTAATTAAATCGATATTAAATTCTCGAGATATTCTTTCCTTAATTACATCCATATGTAGTAGCCCTAGAAAACCACATCTAATGCCAAAGCCAAGGGCTTTAGATGTTTCATATTCATAAATTAATGAAGCATCAGATAAGGCAATTTTTTCCATTGCCTCCTTCATATCTTCATATTTATTAGTATCAATCGGATATAAACCACAATAAACCATTGGCAAAATTTTCTTATAGCCAGGTAAGGGTTCTGTTGCTGAATTTTCAACAGTTGTAATAGTATCACCAACAGCAACATCTTTAATATTTTTTATAGCTGCAGTAATTCAGCCTACTTCACCAGAAACTAATTGTTCTTTATTAATAATATTAGGTGTTCTAATTCCTAATTCAGTAACAACAAAAATACTATTAGTAGACATCATTTTAATTTTGTCACCAACCCTAACTTTTCCTTGCTTAATTCTAATAAAGCAAACTACACCTTTATAAGCATCATAATAAGAGTCAAATATAAGTGCTTGCAATGGGTTATTATCATTACCATCAATTGGTGGTGGTATGAATTTAACAATTGCCTCTAACACATCATTAATGTTAAGTCCGGTTTTAGCTGAAATACAAGGTGCATTAGAAGTGTCTAAACCAATGATATTTTCAACATCTTTTTTTACTTTTTCTAAATTAGCTGATGGTAAATCGATTTTGTTGAAAACTGGAATTATTTCTAAATTATTTTCTAAAGCTAAATAAACATTACTTAATGTTTGTGCCTCAATGCCTTGAGCCGCGTCAATAATTAATAATGCACCTTCACATGCAGCTAAACTTCTAGAAACTTCATATGTAAAGTCAACATGTCCAGGTGTATCAATTAAGTGAAAAACATATTCTTGATTATCTTTAGCAAGATATTTAATTTGAATAGCATTTAATTTAATAGTAATACCACGTTCCCGTTCAATATCCATTGAATCAAGAATTTGATTTTGCATTTCCCTTTTTGATAATGTGTTAGTAGCCTCAATTAATCTATCACTTAGTGTAGATTTGCCATGATCAATATGAGCAACAATTGAAAAATTACGAATTAAATTTTTATTCATAATTTTAATTATAAATTAAGAAAATAAGATAAATAGATATTTCTAAAATAAATTATCTATTTTTTTACCAAAATTACTTCATCTAAAGATAAATTCTTTTTATTAGCATCACTAGGAAGAACTAAATATCTATTTTTTTCTTTAGAAATTATTTTAGTTTTAGTTTCTTGCTTAGGATTAATATGTAATTTTCTTTGAATTTTTTGAATGAATAAGTTTTGATCTTTTTCACTCATTGGTAAAGGTTTTGGATTTTGTTTTTTTGTTTTAATATTATTAGTAATTTTAGATTCTGTTTTTTTACGATTGTTTTCAATTGCTACTTTTACATTGTGATTAAAACGTTTTTTAGCATTATTGACTAATAGATATTTTTTTGATTCACTATCAAAAATCTCTTTTTGAAGTAATATAATTTCAGCATCAGTTCTAATATTATTCACAGATTTCATTTGCTTTTTAAAATTAGTATTAGCAATATTTAGTTTTTCAGTCTCAACTTTCTCAATCTTTTTCATTTCTTTGTCTAATTCATTTTTAGCCAATTCTTTCAAAATTGCACTACGCTTATAAGGATCTTCAATTGATCTAAACTTATCTAATACAATAATTTCCCCAAAACCTAAATCAGGTGCATCTTTATTTAATGTTTTAGCAAATAATTCATAATCTTTTAAACTTGTAGAAGCAACAATTTTATTATTTACATAATCAGTTTTTACCTTTATATTTTGTGATGCTGCTTTTGGATTAATCAATACAGGTAAATTAGAAATTGAAATTCTATCTTCTGGATTTCTATTATTAAATGCTTGAATTTTTCTAATAATAAGAGATATTTCTTGATTTTGTGCATTATGAAGTTTTGCTTCTTCTTGTCTTATTTGTTGCTTATATAATGCTACATTTTGATAGTGACGTTTATGTTCATTAGCAATAGCTTGTTCATAGCCATCAATAATTTCATTATTTCTAATAAAATGCATATTTTTAGCATGTTCAACTGCTTTTTCATAATTTTTCTTTTTCTTATCAAAAGTTCTTTTATAGTCTTGATCAATTCTAATTGCTTGATTATTGAAGTAAACTAAATTTCTTTGATTTATTGCATCTTGTTGTCTTCTTAACTTTTCAGCTAATTCAATTCGTTTCTTTCCTTCAATTTGTTCATCAACAAGATAATAGTATATTTTAAAAACTTTACCTACTTCTTCTTTAATAAAATGCATATTTTCATAATTTCTTTCAAATCTGTCTAATTTACAAGACGAAAATTTATGAAGAATTTCATCTAAAAATAAACCTTTTTGATGAAATAAATTAATATTCTCTTGAACAATATCAGATTCAATTAATTGTTTAAAATCTGCATACAACTTCTTCATTTTAGAAGGAGAGTATAAATTTTTTTTGTCTTTAATTGACTGAGTTAAATTATTTCAAGATTCACTAAATGAATTAATAAATGAAGATCGTTTGTCTTCACTAGCAATTGTTTGACTATCATCTAAAGATGTAGTTCTTCTACTAGTGAAAATATTTCTATTATTATCTTCATAAGAATCAACATTATTTAAATAATTAATTTTATAGTATCCATTTCCTAAATTAGTGATATTGTAGTCATCGTTTTTTTCAATAGCTTTAAGAACACGCTCTCATTTGTGAATAGAATGATTGATTTCTCTCTTTGAATATTCTTCTTCAATTTCTTTTCTTCCTAATGAATTAGAAGATGATGTTCTTTCCACAGGTCCATACATATCATAAAGTTGGTGTAAAGAACGATAATCATTGGCAAATTTCTTTGCATCTTCAACTATCATAAACTTTTCTTTATTAGCATTTAAAATATTATTTTTATTTTTATGATCTACTACCATATATTTTCTTTGACCATTATTTCTAGCTAAAGCTAAAGCGTCTTTGTAAAAATATATCTCTTCTAATTTCTTGTATACTTCATCATCCTTTTTAGATAAAGACATAAACTTTTCATAAATAGCCTTCTCTTTTGCATTTAACTTATTATAATTGATTTTACTTAAAGCTTTCTTAATTTTATTGATTTCTAATGTAAGAATTTTATCATTTGAATCATAAACTTTATATTTATGAGAAATTTTAGAAATATCCTGATTTGAAACTTTTTCATTGTAATTCTTACCAACAGAATAATTTTTTATTTTTCTTTCCATGTTTGAAGCTCTTAATTCACGAATTTCTTTTTCTTTATCTAAATGAGCTAAACGTTTATTTTTATTTGCATTTAAATTTAAAATTTCAATTTCATGATTGTACACTAACTTTGCAAGCACTTCTTTCAATTCTTGATCATTCCTTTCAATTAGTAGTGGTTTTTTTCTTTTAATTTTTTTTAAAATTTCTTCATGTCTTTTTTGTTCACTTGTAGCAAATTCATGCATTGCAATAAGTAAGTTAGCTTTTCCAATTTTGCGAGCAGAGGAAACACGGGCAGCCACTATATCTCTTTCTTTTTCTAATGCAATTTTTTGTAAATCAGTTGTATACTTTTTGTTAGCTTCTTTTTCAATATCATATGCCTTTTTGCTTGCTGCTTGGTAAGCGAATTCATATTTAGAAGGATTAAATTTTTTAACAACAAATAAATCATCTACATGTTTATCAGGATCATAACAATCATATCCTAATGGAATAAATCCCTGATAATTATCTTCATCATCTTTAACAAAATAAACATTTTTATTGTTGTGAATCTTTAATGATATAGTATTACTTTTTGATTTAGTTGCCAAATCATTTAATGAATTAGTTCTATTATTATGACCTGAAACCATTAAACTACGACCTTGACCTTGCTTCTTTAATATTATTTGTTGTTTTTTCTTGACTGACATAATTCTCTCTCCCTCATTTACATTTAAAAATTAAATCTTAAATTTATCATCATCAAAACAAGTGATTCTTGCTCAATTTTTTACTGGAGTAAGTTGCATTGGTTTTGATATATTAACACTATCATATATATTAATACCACTATATCTAAAAGGTTTATAAATATCAATATTTTCTAAAATCTTAAATTTTTCATATTCTTCATCTTTATAATCAAAATTTATCTTGGGTAAAAAAACTTCTTGATTAAAAATATCTTTTCTACTAAATTTTTTAAAACTGTTTTGGAATGAATCAAAATTTATATTTAAACTTGGATAATTTGAAACCTCAAAATCATCAGGAACATTTATTGAAATAGATCTAATCTTCTTATCAATTTTTGTTAAATTTATTGGTTTAAATTCATCCTTTGCAATAAAATAGAATTCTTTTTCATTTGCCATAAATATTAATTTCCTTCAACAAATCTAGTTTATTTTAATGACTTCTTTTTACTATTTCTTTTTTTTCTTTTTATTACTACTTTTTGATTTCACTTTTGAAGAACTAACTTTTTTCTTCTTAGGTGAAGATACAATAATTTCTTCTTCTTGATATCTTATATCATTACTACTAAAATTACTTCTATTATTGCCCTCTTTTGATCTGTGAATGATACCTTCTAAAATTTTTAATTCTTCTTCAGTAAAAATATCACTTCTTACTTTGAAACGATGTTTACGATTTTCAGCCTCTCTTCTTCTTGCACCCATATCATCATCGCTTCTTCTAAGCATTCTTAAACTTCTAGAATCATCTCTACTTCCATTATCCTCAACAGTTGAATACCTATGACTTTCTTCATATCTTTCACGACCACCATTTTGTCTAGGTTTATCAAAACCAAAATAATATCATTTTCCTTTGCTGGATTTCTCATTGTCGCTTGAACTTGGAATTCTACCATTATCATATGATGAATCTTTATCATTAGAAGAAAATCATTTCAAGAATCCGTCTCTAAATGAGCTAAAAGAAGAAGTATGATGAGTGTTAGAACGGTTTTCGTTATTAGACACTAACATTTTTTCATTTGCATACTTAGCAACTAAACGGTCAGCTTCTTCAAAAACTTTTCTTTCCTCATTAGACATAGCAATAACTTCATGTTCATCTACGAATGTTACATCTACTTCTCTACCATCTACAAAAACTCTTTGAACCCCACCTTCAACAATACCCAAAGCTTTAGCATCATTTTCATGCAGATACAAAATGTTTGAATTAATTTCATTCACTTTTCTTTTTGTTGATTTTGCCATTTTATTACCTCTTAAATAAACTTTGTTTGACATATGAATTCACACCAAACTATCCATACTATAGAATATATATAGTAAAAGACATCAAATAACATATTGATTATATCACAATATATTAAAAGTTAAAATATATATCATATATAATATATGTATGATTGACTTACTAATAATTGGAGCTGGTCCAGTTGGCTTATATACTACCTTTTATGCATGTCTTAACAACATGAATGTAGTAGTTGTTGAAATTGATAATGATATAGGTGGTGCACCTAAGAAAATGTATCCAGAAAAGTATATTTATGATATTCCTTGTGTCTTAAAAACCACTGGAAAAGGAATAATAGAACAACTTTTAAGTCAATTAAAAACCCAAAAAAATTGAAAAATAGAAAGAAAAATAATAATCAAAGAAATAAAAAAGCATGGGACATATTATCAAGTATTTTCTAATAAGCAAACATTTGAATGTAAGCATATTATCTTTGCGACAGGGTATGGCGCTTTTAAGTACAACACTATTGACAAACATTTAATAAAGAATAAACAAGCATATAAAAAGATACATTATGAAATTAATAACTTAAATGTTTACAAGGATAAAAAAATAATTATTTGTGGTGGAGGAAATAGTGCTATTGATTATGGTCTATTGCTTGAACCAATGGTTAAAGATATTAAATTAATTCACCATAGTAATAGGTTTAAAGCATTATCCACTAATGTTGAAATATTAAAAAGTAAAAAGAAAGTAGATTTTTTATTAGAGACTGAGATTAAATCTATAAGCACAAATAAAATAGAATTATTAATTAATAAAAGGAAACAAGTAATTGATTATGATTATATTTTGGTCTTTTATGGAACAACAGCCATTGAGAGTCCGTTAGCAAAATTAGGAATCTTTGATGAAAAACAAAAAATTAGTGTAGACGAAAATATGCAATCATTAAAATTTAAAAATATTTTTGCAATTGGTGCAAGTAATAATAAAGGTTATCATAATCTTATGGTGAACGGATTTAGCCAAGGGACAATTGTGATTGACTATATTGTTGGTAATAAAAAATAAATTATTTAGTTCCAAATAATCTATCTCCAGCATCTCCAAGACCTGGTTCAATATAACCATCTTTATTTAACCGATCATCTAAACTAGCTGTATAAACAGTGATATCATGGTGCTGCTTTTCTAAGTATTTAACTCCTTCAGGTGAAGAAAGAATACAAATAAAAGTTATCGATTTTGGATTAAATTTTTTCACTAAACTAATAGCTTTAGATGCTGATTGACCAGTGGCTAGCATTGGGTCAAGAATCAAAACATCAGATTCATTAATATTTTTAGGAAGTTTTGTATAATACTCAACAGGTTTTAATTTGTTTTCATCTCGATATAATCCGATGTGACCAATTGAAGCAGTAGGAATTAAATTTTTTATACCATCAACCATTCCTAAACCAGCTCTTAGAATTGGCACTAAACATATTTTATTTTGTAATTTATATCCTTTGCACATCTTAATTGGTGTTTGAACATCTATTTCCTTAACCTTCATATTCTTACTAACTTCATAAGCAAGAAGGGTAGTAATTTCTTCCAAATTTGATCGAAAAACTGTTGAAACAGTTTCGATCTTTCTCATTCTAGTTAATTTATCTTTTATTAGTGGATGATCAACAATTTTTAACATAATAATATCATTAAAGCTCTACTTAACTTTTAGATATCTTAACATTTTTATATAAATTTTGTTTATTTATTAAATAAACTATCTATATATTTTTTTAAACTTTCGTCTATTTCTATTTTTTTAGATATTTTTTCAATAGCACTCATAACTGTAGTATGGTCTCTATTAGAAAATAATTTTCCAATTTCATTATAATTCATATTTAATTTAGTTCTTAAAACATACATGCAAACATGTCTTACATCAACTAAATTCTTAAGACGTGATTTACCTTTTACTAGTTCTTCCTTAATTCCATATCATTTACAAATTGTTGCTATAACTATATCAGGATTTACTTGTAAATCTATCCGATGACTAATAGAATTATTTTCATCAATAAATCTTTTAACAAATTCTTTTGTAATAATTTCATCCGGTCTTAAATTTTGAATAGCATAAAAACTTAATTGATTAACTACACCAATTAACTTTCTTAAGTCCTTATCATAATATTTTGTAATTTCAGAAATAGCTTCATCATTGAAAAATATATTTGACTCATTTTGATTAATTTTTTGTAATACAATTTGTTTCAATACTTCATGTTCTGGTTTATTAATTTTAATAGTTAAGCCAGAAGAAAATCTAGAAACCATTCTTTCTTCTAATGAATCAAGAGAATCAGGTTCTTTGTCAGAAGTAATAACAATTTGACGATTATTTCTCACTAAACTATTAAATATTGAAAAGAATATTTCATTGGTTTTTTCTTTTCCAGATAGATATTGAATATCGTCAATTAGTAATAAATCAATTGAGCTATAATTATTTTTTAATTCTTCCACAAAATTACTTCCTTTTGATAATGCAGAAAAAACATCACGAATAAAATTATCACATTCAATATACTTAACCTTTTTATTTGGATATTTATTTAGATAATGATTACCAAGTGCAATAATTAGGTGTGTCTTTCCTAACCCTGTAGAACCGTAAATAAATAGGGGGTTGTAAATTGTTCCTAATCGATTGGCAATTGCACAAATGGCATTGTAAGCACTTTTATTAAATTCACCAACAATAAAATTATCTAGTGTATAATCTTTTATTAGTCCATTACTTATATTATTACTCTTATGATCAATTATTAGGTTATCATCAAAACGAACAAATTTTTTTTCCTCAGGTAATAAAAATTCAATATTTAGGTTAGTCTTAGTATATTCCTTAATTAAATTATCAATGACGTCTTTAAAATCATTAACTAAAATACTTTTTGCGAAAATAGATGGAACACTTATATTTAAAACATTATTTTTAATTCCAATAACTTCAGTAGGTAAAATACATGTTTCATAAATATTTTTATTGTTAAAAGAGTCTTTTAATGAAGTAATAATCTCTTTTCAAATTTTATTTAATTCATGCTTATTCATAAAGAATTAAACTTATTTTATTTAGAATAAAAAGATGAAGAAGAAAATGAAGATTCGTTTCCATTCTTATTGTTTGAATTTACTATTTGAGCTTCTTTTTGTTTTTGATTTAAATTGGTACCTATTATTGAATGATCAGCTGCATCTTTTAATTTTTGTTCCCTAGATTTAATATATTTCAAAGTTAAAATATATGATAAACCATAACCAATAAAAATTACCAAAGAGCAAGCAGCTAAAGAAGTAATTATTGCACCTGCAACAAAACCTATATGTTGACGTGCAAATTTTTCTTTATCTTTATTAATACTAATAAATTTGTATTTTTGAACTTCTGCTACCCCAAAAAGAGTTCCTAATCCAGCGCCTGTTAAAACTAAAGTAGAAGCAATTAATGTATAGAATAATATTGTTTTTGTTCTAAATTTCATATTTCACTCACAAATTAATATTTTTATATTACTTATTAATTATATAACGAAAATAACTAATAATAAAAACTTTATGAAGAGTTGTTTAATGGACCATCTTTTTGGACATACCACTTCTGTTAATAATTATACAGTAGTTTAATTGCATCTTGTGGAGTCATATATCTATTTGCATATGGAATGTTTTCTTTCTCAAGTTCTGAGTAATAATGGTATCTTTC
>JAZOSV010000090.1:0-2259 GCA_045657345.1 Mycoplasma sp.
TTAGCAAAATATAAAATTTAAATACATTAGATATTTACAATTTATAGAAAAATACATTGAAAATAAATTGTAATATATTTCATCTTCATTTTTTGTATTACACAAAAGTACCAACCACCCTGGTACTTTTTCACATTTTGCTTGACTTTTTGTTTCAAAATTAAAAATGTGAAAGGTGAATGAAATATTTTAAACTTTAATTGAAATTATATTATCTCCTTTTGTAATGTATTTTTTCATAAGTTCCTTTTTTGTCATAGTCATAAATTAGTTCATGTTCAATTATAAACCTCCTTTCTTTCATAAAAATAAAATTATTTTTCGAACATACAATTTCTAATTTAATATCTTTTCTTCACCTTTCTAAGCACATTATTAATTGGTGTGCTTTTTTATTCATCTCATTTTTGTATTACACAAAAGTACCAACCACCTTGGTACTTTTTCATTATTTTGATCTTTTTGTGGTGAATAATGAAATTAGTAAAAGAAAAAGGAGATTTTTTTATGAATTTACTAATTATTGAAGGTGCTGGAAAAGTAAAAAAAATTAGCAAAATATTAAATGAACTAAATATGCAAGCAAAAGTAGTTGCAACTTGTGGACATATTGAACGACTTAAAGATAGTGAAGATGATCATACTGGTATTAGTAAAGAATTAAAGTATAATTTTGAGTTTATTGAAGGTAAAGGAAAAATTATGAAGGAAATTAATAATTTTGGTAAAACAGCTAATATTATTTATATTGCTACTGACCCTGATAGGGAAGGGGAAGGAATTGCTTGACATATTTATCATAAATTAACTGCTGATAATCAAGCAAAAGCAAAAAGAATTACTTTTAATGAGATTTCAAAAAATGCAATCAAACAAGCATTAATGATACCAAAAGAAATTGATGTTAATTATGTAAATGCTTATTTAGCCAGAATTGCATTAGATAAAAAAGTAGGTTATGGTTTAAGTCGCTATTTACAACAAAAAGCTAAATTGCCTTCTGCTGGGCGAGTGCAATCTGTTGTTTTAAAATTGATTAAAGAAAGAGAAGACATAATTAATAATTTTCAACCTAAAACTATTTATTTTTTTGCACCTGTTATTCAAGGAATAGAATTAAAACATTGTAATTCACATAACTCAATTAGTTATTTTAATAATCATCTCGAAAAGCCATTTACATTTCTAAATAAAAATGATGCTTCAAATTATCAAGAAAGTTTTTTAAATGAAAATCAATTTAAATGTTTTCATATTAGTGAACCAGAACAAACTTTATCTTGACCATCTAAACCATTTGAAACTTCAACTGCACAAACTGAATTAATTAAAAATTTAAAAATTAATTCTAAAGAGGCAGAAAAATCTTACAAGAATTATATCAAAGTGGATATATTACATATCCACGAACAGATGCAACAAGAATGAGCGAAGATTTTTGTCTTGAAGCTTATGAATATGTAAAAGCAAAATATCCTGATTTAGCTAATAAAGAATTTCGTTTTAACAAAACTGGTGGTGGTGCTCAAGATGCACACGAAGCAATAAGAGTAGTTCATTTAGATGAATTGGGAGATAACTTACAAGATCGATTAAAAATAGCTTATCAAATCATTTATGAACGAACAATTATTAATTTTATGAATCCATGTGTAATTGAAAAAACAAAATATAGTTTCATTAATAATAAAGATGAGTTTTGTGTTGAAGCAAAAGTTGTAATTGATCAAGGGTTTAATCAATATTTGCAAGCTACAAAAGAAGATGTTGTTTTTGAGTTTAAAGAAGATGAAATATATGAGGTTGAAAATTTTGATGCAATGATTAAGGATTCAACTTCAACACCACCAAGTCCATTTAAACAAGAGACACTAATTGCTGAATTAAAAAAATTAGGGATTGGTCGACCATCAACATATGCTTCATCAGTTGCAATTAATCAACAAAGGAATTACACATCTGTTTCTAAAAAAAATATTATTATGACAACTGATAGTGGAGTACTTGCATATAATCAATTAATTAATAATTGAGATGAACTGATTAATTATTCTTTTACAGCAGCAATGGAAGAAAAGTTAGATTAAGAGTGTTTGAGATAAATTGCCCAGAAATGGGAAAGATATGGGACAATGACATAGACCATCACAGGTCGCACTGATAATTAAAAAAATACAGCTTGACACTCCACTTAAACAACTATATGAGTTTGAGTGAGATATGGGATGAACAGAATCATCAACATATGACAACTGATTG
>JAZOSV010000091.1:0-3273 GCA_045657345.1 Mycoplasma sp.
TGTTTAAAATACATATAGGTCCCTTTCGGAAGTGTTTAAAAATAAGTGGACTAATCCTACCAATTATATTTGGTGGGATTTTTTATTGTCCAACTTAATTTTACTAGCCAGTCCGGAAAGATGGTGATTTAAACATAAAAATCATTTAATTATTTGTTAATCAGATTATTTTCTTTTTACTAGCAATTATGATTATTTATAAATGATCATTTCACCATCAATATCAGTTAATCTCTTAATAGTTATTAATGATTCTTTATCAACTAATCTAATTTGAGAAATTAATAATGGTAATTCAATATACATACAAATTGTTTCTAGTACACTAATAGATTTATTTGGAACTGCGTCAATACAATTGCTAAAGTAAATATTATGCTTATATCCTAGTTCTATTAGTTTTTTCTTTAATGAAGTTACATTGGTTGCAAAAACTTTAATGTGAACAAATTTATTTCTTGGGAAATAAAAATTTACAATTATCCCAGTGATAAATGTCATTAATAATGAAAAAAGTAGATTTGGAGACAATATAGCTTGAACTATATTACTTATTGCTAATGATCCTTTTGCATTATTAGTTATTTCATTAAAATTAATAATAGTTTGAGCTAAAAATGATCCTAATAATGTTGAAATAAAAATACAAATGGAATTGATAATAATTAAGATAGTACCAATATTTTTATTTTTCTTTTTAGCATAATAAATAGAAAAAACATCGCTTCCACCTGTTGAACCATTAAAAATATAAATTAAAGTATATGGCAAAGAAAAAGTTAAGCCAGCAACAATTGCGTATATCAATAGAATAAATGGTTCAAAAGTATTTCAATCAGTCAATTTAATTGCTAATAATCCTTGGGAAGTTGATGTACCAAAAATCATTATTTGATTAATGTTTGGTATCTGATTAAAAATGATTCCAAATACTTGATTTGATACTACATAAATGATAGTTAAATAAGCAAACTCCTTGGAAATCTTATGATAAGCAAATATAATAAGTGGAATATTAGCAAGCAAATATAAGCCCCAAAAGAGCATATTGTAAATAACATTAACTACATCAGCTGGAGTATTACCCTTTATTAATGATGCTTGTACAATTCTAGCAACACCTTGAAAAATACCACTAATTCCTGATGAATATAATCCAGAATTTTGAATTAAGAAAACAGTCAATAATGAAACTAAAATACCTAATAGCATTGCTAAAATGTATCTTCGTTTTGAATTTCTCTTGATAAAAAATTTAGAGAATTTTACAAAGCTAGATTTTATGTAAGAAATTGAGTAATTATTTTGTGATTCAATATTAATATTACTTAGATATGTTATAAATTTATCAATGAAGCTACTCTTTTTATTCTTAGGTTTAAGAGAAATATCTGATAATGAAATATTATCAATTTGAGAAATATCATCAATGTTTTTTTGTAATGGATCTGAATTAAATTTGCTAGACATAACTAAATAACATTAATATATTATATATATAAAGTTAATATCTATTCACATTTTTAAAAAAATTAAATTATTTTAAACAAGATTTTCAATTTTTTGTTCTAGAAACAGCTTCATTTCAACCTTTTATTAGTTGTCTTCTTTCTCTTGTAGATATGTTTGGTTTAAAAATTTCAGAAAGGTTGTCATTTATTTTAATAATTTCATCAATATTTTTTCAAAATCCAATTTCTAATCCAGTTAAATATCCAATTCCTAAAATAGTTACTTCTACAGATTTATGTTTTTTTATTTCTAGATTTGCAATGTCTGCTTGAAATTGCATAAGATGATATGAAGCAGTGATTCCGCCATCGACATTAATAAAATTTATTGGTTTTTTTATTTCTTTTGACATTACTTCTAATAAATCATTACATTGATATGCAATAGAATTTAATGTAGCTGTCACTATATCTTCTCTATTAGTGTTAGCTTCAATACCAAAGATAGCACCTCGAGAATGTAAATCTCAATGTGGTGCTCCTAGACCTACAAAAGATGGCACTACATAAATTTGTTTAGCATGTTTGCTAATTTTCGCATAATAATCAATTTCATCAACACGATAAATAATACCTAATCCATCTTTTAATCATTTGATAGCAGCACCAGCAATGAAAACAGATCCTTCTAAAGCATAAACAGGTTTTTTATTTTTAAATTGTCAAGCAATAGTAACAAGAAGATTATGTTTAGAATTAATTGGGTTATTTCCAATATTCATTAAGGAAAAACAACCAGTTCCATATGTAGTTTTAATATCAAATTTTTTGAAACAACATTGTCCAAATAAAGATGATTGTTGATCTCCTAATATTGCTTTGATAGGGATAGGTTTAATTTTTGTTGTAGTAAACATCTCATCCTTTAAGTATCCAAAATCAAATTGACTAGATTTAATTTCAGGCAATATTTCTCTAGGTATATTAAATAATTTTAGAATTTCTTCATCTCAATCTAATGTTTTCAAGTTAAATAACATTGTTCTACTTGCATTAGAAACATCAGTATAAAAATATTTTTCTTTTGATATATTTCATAATAACCAAGTGTCAATTGTTCCACATAATAATTTTTCTTCCTTTAACAATTCCTTTGCTTTTGGAACATTATCTAATATTCATTTAATTTTAGTTGCAGAAAAATAAGGATTGATAACTAAACCAGTTTTTTCCTTAATAATTTTCTCATACCCATTTTTTATTAGTTCATCACAATATGTTGTTGTTCTTTTATCTTGTCAGCTAATTGCATTATAGATTGGCATACCAGTTTCTTTATTTCATAAAACAATACTTTCTCTTTGATTTGTAATTCCAACTGCTTTTATATTCTTATAATCTACATTTGCACACGTTGATTTAACAACAGTTATTAGAGAATTTAAAATTTCAATTGGATTTTGTTCAACAAAGTTATTGGAATAATAAATATTATTAATTTCTTGTTGTACTTTTGAAATTATTTTTCCATTTTGGTTAATAAGAGCAGCTTTTATAAAACTACTTCCTGCATCAATAGCTAAAATCAAATCATTAGAATTATTAGTTTGCATTATTTCCCTTTTTAATTTTTTTTATTATTTCTTCTTTTAATGTATTAGCATAATCACCACAAACAATTGAATATTTTTTATCAACAATTGAAATCCCTTTACCATTAAATATTTTTTTTATTTCATCTTTGTTTACTTTTGTTTTATCTATAACATAAAATTGAATTGTAGATAATGTATTTTCTATTTTTACAATATTATCTTTTCCA
>JAZOSV010000092.1:0-9911 GCA_045657345.1 Mycoplasma sp.
AAGATACCATTATTACTCAGAACTTGAGAAAGAAAACATTCCATATGCAAATAGATATATGACTCCACAAGATGCAATTAAACTACTGTATAATTATTAACAGAAGTGGTATGTCCAAAAAGATGGTCCATTAAACATAAATATACTTTAATGTAAAACATTAGCATTATAGATATATAATAAATGTGTAGCATTACAAATATGCTACATATTATTATTGTGAGGTTATTAAACATGAAAGGTATTAATGTTTATAGTGAAATAGGAAAATTGAGAAAAGTCCTAGTACACCGTCCAGGTGGTGAATTAAAATATGTAACTCCTCAAAGAATTGATGAATTATTAATGAGTGCTATCATTGAAGTTGAACAAGCACAAAAAGAACATGATGAATTCACATCTATTCTTAAAAAACAAGGAGTGGAAGTAATTGAGTTAGCTGATTTATTTGCTGAAACTTACAAAAAATTAAGTCCAGATTTAAAAGAAAAATTTGTTAAACAATGAATGGATGAAGCTCCATTAAAGGATGCTAATGAACGTAAAAGGGTAGCTGCTTACTTGAAAGAAATTGAAAGAAAAAGCATCCGTAAAATGGTTGATAAAATGATGGCTGGTATTTTATACGACGAAATTAATATGAAATCAAAAGTAGTTGGTAAAAAAGTGAAAGACCTTGTTGTTGATCCAATGCCTAATATCTATTTTACAAGAGACCCATTTGCTTCTGTTGGTAATGGTATTACATTACATAAAATGAAATACAAAACAAGACAACGTGAAACAATTTTCGCTCAATGAATTTTTAAGCACCATCCTGAATATGCTGATACTCCAATGTATTATGATAGAAAATACAAAAATACAGTAGAAGGTGGAGACATCTTTATTTATAGTAAAGACATTTTAGCTATTGGTGTATCTGAAAGAACTGGAATGGAAGCAATTAAGCAAATTGCTTATAACATTGTGAAAAATAAAGAGTGTAAATTCAAGAAAATCTTATGTATTAATGTACCACCAATGGGTAACTTAATGCACTTAGATACTTGATTAACAATGCTAGATAAAACTACTTTCCTTTATTCAGGTAATATTTTTGGAGTTCTAAAAATTTGAGAAATTGATATCACAAAATCTAAAAATGCTAAATCTCCAAAAGATATTAAACCTATAGTTAAGAATGATAAATTAGAAAATGTTTTATCAAAAGTAGTTGGCGAAAAAGTAACTATGGTTCCAATTGGTGGAAAAGATGCTTTACAAATGGATATTGATATTGAAACACACTTTGATGGTACAAATTACTTAGCAATTGCGCCAGGTGTAGTTGTTGGATATCACAGAAATAGAAAAACACAATTAGCTTTAGAAAAAGCAGGGGTTAAAGTTTTATCTTTCAATGGAAACCAATTATCATTAGGTATGGGTTCTGCTAGATGTATGTCTATGCCACTTTGAAGAGACGATTTAAAATAATCTTAAATAAAAAATAATAATATGTAAAAGGATGGGTAGCCATCCTTTTTTTATTGTATAATTATAAAGAATTTTAATCTTATTAAGGAGATGATATGCTATATACAGGTAATGAACAATCTAGGGAAAAAGGTCATAATCCAGCTGTTAATAATAATGTTGGTGAGGTTACAGTCACAATCGGTAGTAAGATTGGATTTTGAGCAATCGTTATCATAACATTAGGATTATTTTATATTTGAGTGATTTGTCAAAAAAATAAATTAAATGTTATGCAAATGAAAATTAATGAATCTGCATCAGGGATTGATGTTCAATTACAAAAAAGATTTGATACATTAACTAAAATTGTGGATGCTGTTAAAGGCCATGTTAATTTTAATAAAGACGTATATGAAAATATTGCAAAATTAAGAAGTGGCAATTTTAAAAATACCTCAGATGATATTGTTAATAAATCCAAATTAATTGATACCATTTCTTCTGGTATTCAAATTTCTGTAGAAGCATATCCAAATCTAGGCGCTGATCAATCTATTCAAAAATTAATTAATGAATCAGCAATGATTGAAAGAGAACTTGCTGCTGCTAGAAGACTTTATAATAGCAATGTAACTAACTTTAATTCAATCATTTTTACTTTTCCAACATCTGTAATTGCAAGCAAGAAAAAATATCACGCAATTGCTTTATTTGAAACTAGCAAAACAGCTAGAGAAGATGTAAAAATTAATTTTTAATTAGGAAAATAAATGGATAAAAATCTTAAATATAAATGGGAGGGATTGGTCTTTGATCAAGAATATTGAGATAATAACCTTTCAAAACAAATTAAAACTGCTTTTGATTCATATTTAAGAGAACAAACAGAACCATTAAAGGACGAATTTTCTCTAGCCCAAAATAATTTATTAATAGCTGAGCAAAAGTATAAGAAAAATCATAATGGTTTTTTATATAGTTTGGTAGCTATTGCAATTCCTTTTGGTTTTCTTCTTCTTATTTATCCTGGGGTTTGATTAGTTAAAAAATTCCATGAGATGAAAAAGAACAAAATTCAATTAAGGACATCAATTGATAAGTGTGTTCAAGAACAATTAATAGTTAATACAAAAATAGTTAATACTCTTAATTTATCAAATCTTTATAATGTTTACCTTAAAGAATATTTAAACTTTTATATTTGTGGTCCAATTAATACTACATTAATAAATACAATTAAATCCTTATCATCTTTTAATTTAGAATCAACAAACTATTTCAATACATTAAATACTCACTGAGGTGTATTTAATAACAACATTGTCATTAATTATTGTAATCAAAAACACAAAATGGGTACTAAGACATATCATGGTAGTACTACATATTATGTCTCAATTAAAACCAAAGATGGCACACAAAATGTTGCCAAAACAGCTACAGCTAGCTATACTCATCCTTATCCTGAATTTTATAAAAATAATGAAATGTGATGTTTTAGTGAATATTGTGATAATTTGGAATTTAATTATGAATCATTTCATAAAAATAAATTTCTAAATAGGAAGAAAAAAAATAGTAGCCCTTTTGAAAACGAAAAGTTTGAAAATAGTTTCACATGGAGTTGAAATGATGACACACAAATTAGAATGATTTTTACTCCCTGATTTCAAGAGACATATTTAAAAATGACTAATAATCAGGAGCCAAAGCCTTGATTACAATTAAGGAAAATTAAATCATTTTTTGGCACTCATTTTAAATTAGCAAAAATCAATGGTAATGATTTAAATTATTGTAATCCACTTTTAGAATTTAAAAATAATTCTTCCTATGATTTTGAACAATTTAAATCAGACATTAAAAAAATATTTATTAGTAGATTATTTGAATATTTTTGTGCTTTATCATTTATGACTATTGTTCCTGTAATTCAATCTGAAGATCAAATATATGTTATTAACCAAGTTTTACAACAAAAAAATAAAAGTGAAGCTATTGATATTAGTTTAGAATCACATTATGTGTTAAATCAAATCTTAGGTATTCCATTATTTAAATTAGATACTGATACTTTTCATATTTTCGATAATCAAAAATATAACACTAATCAAAAATATACCACTGTTCCAGTATTAGCATATTCATTTCAAAAAGTACCTAAGATTCATTATGAATCTGTTTATACTGAAATTGGACTAGTTCAAGTTCCTATTAAATATGATGATTTTATTAAAAATGATAAAAATGGTTGATTAATTTATGGCAGATGCTCACCAACTATTTCTTTTTATAGCAAAGATCAAAATTCATTAAATATTGAAAAAGATAAATTAACAAAATTAATCCCATTAATTGAATCAATTACCCAATATTGTCATGAAAATAAATTTATTATTAGAGATGGGTTTTTTGCCTTGTTAATTGATAATGAAGAAAATTTAAATCATGCTCAACAACAACTAAATGCTATCACAAAAATTATTTGTTAATTACTATCCCTTTTAGACGAGTCATTGATTTGATTGCCTCAGCAATTCCTTGAACGCCAAAACCGGAGTTTTTGACACCTAAAAAAGGCAGGATATCTGGGCCTCTTGATGATGACTTATTAATATTGACTGTTCCAACATCAATAGATTTGGCAATCTTAATAGCCTCATCAATATTAGATGTAAAAATTGATGTTTGTAATCCATAATCAGTATCATTAGTTAATTTAATTAATTCTGATTGATTTTTAAATTTAATTAAAGGTAAAATTGGTGCAAATTGTTCCTTCTTTCAAACTAACATATTAGTTTTTATATTAGTTAAGAGCATAGGATAAACCATATTTTTTTTAATAATTAATGGTTGGTTCAATTTCGCTCCTTTGCTTATTGCATCATCAATAAAAGTTTTAATTAAATTAATAGTTTCTTTACTAATTAATGGTGTAATAATAACTTGTTTTTCAAAAGGATCACTACTACATTTAAGTGTTTTAATTCTTAAATTTAATTTTTCGATTAATTGATTAGCTATACTAGCATCAACAATTACTCTTTTAATAGCCGTACATCTTTGCCCATTAAAAGAAAAAGCTCCCTTAATAATCTCATCAGTTGTTTTTTCTAGATTAGCATCTTTTAAAACAATAGCAGCATCTTTACCACCCATTTCTAAAACAACTGGAATGTTTTTCAATTTGCTTGTAATACTTAGACCAATTTCACTACTACCAGTAAAATTAACCATCGCCAACCTTTGATTTTTAATTAAGGCTTCTCCATGTTGTTTACTACTACCTACAATTAAATTAATTAAACCCTTATCAATCCCTTTTTCTTGAGCTAGTAACCTGATAAATTCATACGTAACTAATGAAGATTTTAATGAACATTTAATAACAATACTATTACCACTAATTAGTGCAGGAATAATTTTAGAAATTAATAAATTGATAGGATAATTAAATGGGACAATGCATAAGATAACGCCTAAAGGTTCAAGACTATAGCTAGCAAATTTTCCTTTTACTTTTAATTCCTCCTCATTAAAGTTAAGAGGATTAGATATCATTTGTTCATATACTTTTATCGTTTCATCAATATATTGAATACTACGTCAAATCTCATCTAAAGAATCTTGATATGGTTTAGCTATTTCCATACTGATTAATTTAGCTAAATATTTATCATTTTGTTGCAAGACTTTTTTAATTTTATTGATAATTATCTTTTTTTCATCTAAGTTTTTATTTTTATAACTTAGAAAACATTTATAAGCTGCTTCATATGCTTTATCAACATCTACACTTGAACATGAGCAAACAATACCTAATTTAGTTTTATTATCTAGAATTGAATAAATGTTAATTTTATTCTTCCCTTTTATAAATTGATTATTAATATAACCATAAGCTTTAATCATTTTAATTAAATCCTTAATTTTAATATACTATTATATTTTAGTAAAATATTAATGATTAAAACAAGGAATTTTATAATGACACATCCAAAAATAAATAAAAAATTAATTGAAGATTTAAAAAATAAGGGTGTTGTTTTTATTGATGAAAATCATACATATATCTCAGATCAAGTTGAGATTGGAAATAATACTATCATTTATCCTAATGTAATAATATGGGATAATGTTCAAATAGGTAAAAACTGTATTATCCAAGCTAATACTTTGATCACTAATGATGTTAAAATCTTTGATAATGTTTTTATCGGTCCTTTCAATTTAATTAGAGAAAAAGTAAAAATAGGTCAAGCAACAAAAATTGGACCACATTGTGAAATTGTACGTTCAACTATTGGTACTAATTGTTTATTAGGA
This sequence comes from Mycoplasma sp., assembly GCA_045657345.1. Lineage (GTDB taxonomy): Bacteria > Bacillota_I > Bacilli_A > Mycoplasmatales > Mycoplasmoidaceae > Mycoplasma_L. The sequence continues at coordinate 5,791 of JAZOSV010000092.1, forward strand.
CATAAAAATTATATAGGTGATGCTGTTTTATTGAATAATGTTAAATTTGGAGCTGGAGCTATCATTGCCAATACAGATTGAAATAAATCGTATCCCACTTTTATCGGGGAAAATTCATTAGTAGGAATAAATACAAGTATTATTGCTCCAAAAAATATTGGCAATAATGCTCTAATTGCTGCAGGTAGTGTTATAACTAATGATGTTAATGATAATGAACTAGCAATTGCACGTAGTTTGCAAGTTAACAAAAAAAGAAAAAAATAAAACTGCTCCATATTAGTTAAATCATTGATTAAAAAAACAACACTATCAAAGTGTTGTTCATCAAATAATATTTAATGGAGCAGGTGATGGGAATCGAACCCACGTAAATAGCTTGGAAGGCTATAATTCTGCCATTGAACTACACCTGCACAAATGGTGCTGGAAGAGGGACTTGAACCCTCACGATGTTGCCATCACAGGATTTTAAGTCCTGTGCGTCTACCATTCCGCCACTCCAGCAATGGTGCCCCATGAAGGAATTGAACCTTCGACCCCTTCATTAAAAGTGAAATGCTCTACCTCTGAGCTAATGGGGCAAAACAATTTTACTGAATTGCATAAATTATATTATTTTTGTGTTTCTAAGGATTTGCACCTTATTATAACAATATGTTTTAACTACATAAACTAGAAACACATACTGGCTGGCCTGGTAGGGATCGAACCTACGCATGGAAGAATCAAAATCTTCTGCCTTACCGCTTGGCTACAGGCCAATAATGGTGGACAGGGACGGATTCGAACCATCGAAACTTTCGTGGCTGAGTTACAGTCAGCTGCGTTTGGCCACTTCGCTACCTGTCCTTAGTATTGCATATAGTAAGTATATGCACATAATATTATAATATATAACTTGTTAATATAGAATCTATATCTTTTTAGAGGAAATTTCTTCAATTGTTACTCGATAATGATGATCAATTCCCTTTACTTCTACAGTCTCCCCTTTTCTACATCCCAACATTGCTTTTGCTAATGGTGATTCATTAGAGATTTTAAATTCATCTAAGTTTGATTCAATTGTACCTACAATTTGATAAGTATATGATTTGTTGTCAGATAAATCTTTATATTTAACTCAATTGTAGATTGAAACAATTCCTTTAATATCCTTACCATCACTAATTTCACAATTTTCTAATGTGGCTTGTATTTCCTGAATTCTTTTTTCAATTTCTAATTGTTTTTCCTTGGCTGCATCATAATCAGCATTTTCTGATAAGTCGCCTTGTTCACGAGCTTCTTGTAATTGTTTTATGACTTGTGGTCTAACATTATCAATTAAATTTTGTAATTCATTTTTTAATTCTTGATGACTTTCTTTTGTTAAGATTATTTTTTTCATTTTTAACCTCTTTAATGGTTTTTTTATTTATCTTATATATTATATCTTTTAATTATAAATTTTAATGTTTGTTGTTTAATCTTCATTCATTATAAAGTTTATTGAGCTTATTTTCGCTTATATTATTACAAGGATAATAGTATTTTTTGTTTTGCATTTGTTCAGGTAAGTATTGTTGTTTAACCCAATGATTGGGAAAATCATGAGGATATTTATAGCCAACTATGCCTAGCTTATTAGCTGATTTATAATGTCCATCTCTTAAATGATTAGGAACTTTATAATTCCCAAAACCATTATCAATATCAGCAAGTGCTAATTCTATTGCATTAATTGTTGAATTTGATTTGGGTGATAAACAAATATCAATTACAGTTGTAGCTAAAACTTGTTTTGCTTCAGGTAGTCCTAAAATATCAACTGTTTGCATTGCCAAAACAACTCTAGACAATAAACTAGGATTAGCTAAACCAATATCCTCATATGTTGCTGCTAAAATTCTTCTTTTAATTGATGATAAATCGCCTATTTTAATTAGTCTAGCTAAGTAGTGCAAGGAAGCATTAATATCACTCCCGCGCATTGATTTATGAAAAGCTGATTGTACATCATAAAAATCATCACCATAATAACTTGCACAAATATTTGCTTGTGGTAAGGCATTAACAATTAATTCCCTAGTAATTTCATTATCTTGATATAAGTCACTAATAATATCAATTAAATTAATTGCTGATCTAATATCACCATAAACACCATTAATAATTAAATCTAAATGTTGGATTGGAAAATTTAATTTATATTTTTCAATAATTTTAATTAAAGCGTCAAACATTTCTTGATAACTAACCTTAGTTAATTGGAAAATTTGACATCGACTTCTAATTGCTGGATTAATAACAAAGTATGGGTTATCATTAGTAGTTCCAATTAGAATAATTTCATCTTGTTCTAAATAAGATAACAATATATCTTGCTTATCTTTATTTAATCGATGAATCTCATCAATAATAATTATTTTTTGTTTATCTTTATTATTGTTAATACATTCTTGTAGTAAGGAAATTAATTTACTTTTATGGTCAACTGTTGGGTTAAAAATGTAGTATTTGAAACCAATTGATTTAGCAATAGATTTTGCTAGCCATGTTTTCCCAACACCTGTTGGCCCATATAAAATCATTGAAAAGATCTGTTTCCTTTCAATCATCTTTGTAATAATTTTATCCTTACCAATAAGATGACTTTGACCAACTACATTATCAATTGTATCTGGTTCAAGTAAACTAGTAATTAATTTCTTTGCCATATTAAACTAAAAATTAATTAGGTATTTGAACTTTGATTCCGGGTCCCATAGATGCACAAACTGAAATATTTTGAATATAAATACCTTTAACAGTGCTTGGTCTTTTTGATTTAATTAGTGTAATTAAAGTTTCTATATTTTCTGTCACTTCACTAGGTTTAGATGATACTTTACCAACAGTCATATGGATATTACCAAATGTATCAGTACGATATTCAAATTTACCTTTTTTAAATTCTTTAATAGTTTTAATTAAATCTTGGCTAACAGTCCCTGTTTTAGGATTAGGCATTAATCCTTTTGGTCCTAATACTTTACCTAACTTTGACAATGATGGCATCATCTTAGGTGTAGTTAAAATTACATCAAAATCAGTTCAGCCTTTTTCAATGTCTTGCAATATTTCACTACCACCAAAAAAATCTGCTCCAGCTGCCTTAGCATCTGCTGCTTTAATATCATTATCTAAAGCTAATATTCTTAATACTTTTCCATTACTATGCGGAAAAGAAAGTGTTCCTCTTAATTGTTGCTCAGCCTTTGTTGTGTCTAAATTTAATTTAATAGCAACATCAATTGAACCATCAAATTTACTAATACTTGTTTTTTGTGCTAATTTAACTGCTTCTTCAATAGGATATATTTTTTTAAGATCAATACCTTCACAAGCTTTTTGCATTTTTTTAGAAAGTTTAGCCATAATTAATTACCACTCTTTCCTTTAGGATTTATTCCTTCAATTTCTATACCCATTTGTAATGCTGTACCAGCTATCATTCTTAATGCTGCTTCTTCATCATTAGCATTCATATCAACTAATTTATATCGAGCAATTTCTAAAGCTTTTTCCCTTGAAATAGTTGCTACTTTTGTTGTTTTAGCATTTGATGAACCTTTTTGAATCTTAGCAGCTTCTTTTAATAAAATAGTAGTAGGAGTAGTTTTTGTAACAAAATTAAATGATTTGTCTTTGTAAGCTGTTATTACCACTGGTACCACTTTACCCATTCTATCCTTAGTAGCTTCATTAAAGGCTTTTGTAAATTCAGCCATATTAATTCCTACTGAAGCTAATGCTGGTCCAGGTTTAGCTTGACCACCTACTAATTCTAATTTTGCAATTCTTGTTATTTCTTTTACTTTTGGAGCCACACGCAACCTCTTTTCATTAAATTTAAGAAATTCATTATGGGGTGCAAACGATTGATTAGATCTTCCCCGCTGCCAAATAAATGGCATTTTTATTATATTATAAATATAAGAAAATTCTTAAATATTAAAATGTTTAATGCACCATCTTTTGGGACTGGTAACTTCTATATCTCATTATATTAGAATTTATAGCAATTTTAGGTATTAAAAATCTTTGAGCATAAGGTAGATGTTCTAATTCTGAGTAATAATGGAACCTTTTGAAGT